>JBMYXJ010000222.1:0-5091 GCA_049608285.1 Mycobacterium sp.
GGCCGCACAGGCGGAAATCGCCACACTCGACGGTGACCGGTCATCGGTGGCCATCGCGGAACTTGACCGCCGGGTCCGTCTGAAGCTCGCGGAAGAGGGCGTCGGGGACTTGGTAACACCGCAGCGCCAGACCGCGGCTTTTCTGTCTGCGTTGAAAGGCGCGAAGGGCTCTACAACGCGATCGCAAAAAAGTCATGCGCTGGGAAGTGTGTCGGGCAACAGTCATTTTCCGGCAATTCGGCCCGGCCAGATCGTGGCGATCGATGCGACCCGGGCGGACAACCTCGTTTACGACGCGCTGACAGGAAGCCCCTGCAGCGTCGAAATTCTCACCGCGATTGACGTCGCGACACGTGTGATCTTGGCTCTGCGCGTGGTGCCCAGAAGCGCCGACGCGATCGATGCGGGGTTGTTGCTGTACGACGTGTCCAGGCCGTTCTCGATGACGGTGGAGGGCACCTCGATGGGCGACTGGCGATGGGTGGGATTACCGGAGTGTCTGGACCTCACCGGAGTGGACACCGCGACGAAGCGTCGCAGGACGGCACCGGACTTCTCCACGCTGCAGGGCGAGCATCCCATTCCGAGCGTGATGCCCGACGCTGTTCGATGTGATCACGGATCGATTTTCGTCAGCGCGCACTTCCGGGCGATCCTGCGTGATCTCGGCATAGATCTGCTGCTAAGTCGGGGAAGGAAGCCAACCGATAATCCTCATGCCGAAAGATGGCATGAGACCCTTCAGCGCGCGCTCCAACAACCTGCTGGGTACAAGGGGAGGTGCGTGTCGGAACGCGGCCGGCTTGTCGGCGAAGAAGCCTTACTAACAGCCGCCGAGCTGCAGGGACACCTGCGGCGATTCGTCGCCCTTGACTACCACCGCACTCAGCACACCGGCCTAGTTCTACCCGGGGAACCAACCGGAAGGCTCTGTCCGCTTGAAATGTGGGACGTCATGGCCGAGGCGACCGGGTGCCTGGATGTCCCCCAGAGGCCGGACCTGATTTTCCAGTTCTTGCCGCTCCGGTGGGCCACGATCAGCCGAACCGGTGTTGAACTGTCGGACATGGTCTACGACGCCGACGAGCTAGAGCCCTACCGTCTCGTGCCTGACGGGTTCTTCGGGGGGAAGGGGCAGTCGGCACCGTTTTTCGTTGATCCGCACGACCTTTCACGAATCTGGTTCAGTCACCCGAAGACGGGGCGCGTGGTGCCCATCCCCTGGCGGGGCGCCAACCGCATCGATGCCCCGATGACAGAGGCGATCGTGGATGCGGCACGTAAGCGCATTCGGGAGCGGGGGGGAAACACGGTGTTGCATCGTAGGTCGGCGACGCGGCTGATCCTCGACGAGGTGGGTCAGCTCACCCAACCGTCGAAGAGCCGGAAGCATCGATCGATGCTGGCCGCGGCTGGTCGCCGAGTCGAGCAATCACGAGAGGACCACGCAGAAGTTCAAGCGGCCATTGCCAAGGCGGCCCAGGCAAATCCGGCGCCGGGTGAGGAATCCAGCGCCATTGAGGTGGGTCGCCTGCGCCGCGCTTGGCCGAATCTGCTGCAGGAGGACTGAACGACATGGATTCGCAGATTTGGCATGACTACTGCGTTGCAGCGCCACCGCAGCCCCCGCCAATTCTCACGGTGAAACAGTGGGCCGCCCTCTCAGATGAGGACCGAGAAGTTCAGTTAGAAAAATTAGAGCAATGGCTGGGGCACGTATATATGGAAACCCCTGAGCTGAAAGCAATTACACGCACGATGACCCGGACAGTGAGGGCAAACGCCTACTCGCCCCCAGGAGCCAAGAACATCCTGGCACTCAGTGGGAGGAATCTCGCGGGCAAAAGCACGCTCGCCAAGCGATGGGCGCGCTGCATCTATCTGGAGTTGATCAAGGACTCTCTTCTTGATGACAGACACCGGCCCGTCTATCGGAAGGCTGAGGGATGGGAACTCGACTATTGCCCGGTTGTCTACATCAACATGGCATCCGGGGCCAAGATGGCGGCCTTCGATGCCCTGATTCTATCCTTCTTTGGCCTCCCTACAGATGGCCTTGCTCGGGAACTCACTGCATCGGCTGTGAGGGCGATTCAGCGACACAGAACCAAGGTGCTCGTGGTCGACGATGCGCACTTCATCAAAACGGTCTGCAGGGATGCTCGCGATGTTTTTTTGGACCACATCAAGAAAGTGAACACCGAGATCGGAGAGGTCGGCGCAACCCTGATGCTTGTCGGCGCCGACCTGCCCGATAACGCTTTGGCGAAGGACCCGCAAATCGCCGGCCGAATGAAGCTCCGCACCCTTCCCGAGTACGGAACCGTTTCAGCGGCAGAACAATGCGGGTGGCAGCGGATCGTCCTCGATTTGGAGGACCAAGTGTTGCCGCACCTACCTCGAGGCAAGCCCGGAATGTTGTTCACTGAACTCGCCGGCGAGCTGTGGCACCGCACGCAAGGCTATCTGGGCGACCTGAGGGAACTCGTTTGCGAGGCAACGATTCTCGCTACAGAGGATCAGAGCTACCGAATTCAGCGAAAACACCTCAACGCGGTGCAGCTCAGCGTACGGGCCGAAGTGGAAGAGAAGAACCCGAAGCCCAAGTCCGACCCGAAGCCGAAGGTGAAGTCTTGACCACCCTGAACGGCCGAGTTTCAGCAATCGACAGGTTGCTGCCAGTTCGATGCAAACCCGCCCCCGGCGAAGCAGTCGCTTCTTACAGTCGCCGGCTCTCGGAAGCCAACGATATTGCCGCGCAACAACTCACCAGACTTTGTGGGTCGGACCCCGCGGCAAGGGATACGGCGAGGCATGCCCTCGCAGGCCTCGCCGGTATCAAGCGAGAGGAATTCGACGCGTTGACGCTAGCGTCGATAAGAGCAGCGCTCCGCAGTAGGTCCGCTGGCTGGCGACTCAAATCGACTGCCTGGAGATGTCACACCTGCTCAATGAACGGAATCGATCTTGCATTGCGTGGATTCTCAATCCAGTTTCTGTGCCTGAGGTGCGGAACATTTCTCTCTCGCACTGACGAGATCGACCAGACACCGATTGCCGCGGGCGAGGATTTGATCGCGTTTCAGTACCAACTCCTGGAAGCCATCCCGGCCCGAACCCACAAAACAATATCGGTCCGCTTCACTCGCTTCAGACACCTGATCAAAACGGTCGGTAGTCAGCTGTCGCCCCGCGAAGCGATGGCCCTCGGCCTCTCCGAAAACGAAGCCAGCTCAGGTGCAGCGTGGCGACAATCGCGCCCCGGGGAGCTTCCGCTGGGTCTTCCTGAGGTGCCCCGCTTGGTGGGTGCGGTGCTGTCGAAGGCCTGGGAGGAAACTGCAAGCAGCAATGTTCACTATCTTCAGACGCTTGCTCTTCGAGAAATACGTCCCAGAGAGTTTCGCCGCGCTGTCGCCTACGAAGGATTTTCCGACATCGACCCCTCAAGCTGCATGCCCGCTTACTCCCGGGCTGTGGACGAAGTGGACTCGACCGGAGAGCAAATCCGCCGCCTCGTACGTCGCCGTGGCCTGCGTTCCACCCACGTACCCGAGGAAGTCAGATACCGCTCCGACCCGTTCCTCGTCGATGCCACCGTGTGGTGTTGGCGCCGTTACGTCTGTCGGCAGCTGCGGCTGTGGTTGTTGCACATCGAGCTCAGTGACGAGGTCATGTCAAGCCGGCACGACGGCAGGCCTGTCCCGCGCGCAGTCGACAGGCGCCTCGCAGAGTTGAAGCGGTCTTTTTACTCGAGGGAATCGATTCGCAGCGACTTCACGGCGGAGACGGCTCAGACGGTGCTATCACAGATGCTCCGCCTAGCCGATGGCATCGCCCACCAAGTAACGAGCCGTGCAGACCCACGCGTGCGCCTGAACGCATCGATGCTGCAGCGGATGGCGCCTTCGGTGAAAGCGTTGGGGCAAAATGAGGTCGACCTGGCACGCGCCTGGATGTGGCTCGACGAAGTGACCGGCCATGACGCCTACGGCTACCTACCGTTGATCGCCCCCACCTTGATGGAAAGATTTGACAGGTCGCTCCGGCCCGAGGAGCGCTTGTCCCTGCGGGAGTACCGAACCCAGCAACAACAGGTCTTGCCGGATGACATCGCGCCCCATAGGGGGCGAACCATCTCAGCTTTGCGGCTCGCCTGACCACCGGCGGCCCCAAGATGCAGAAAAGGAGCAGGCTCGGACAGCACCGCCTCCCGAGCCGCCCCCCGATCCATCCCGAAGAAGCACTCGACGGCTACCTCGAGAGGCTGAGCGCAGCCAACGGTCTCGATACAGCGCAATTGCTCAAGATGGTGACGACCTCAGCAGGCGAGGCCGCTCCCTCGTTAGGGTTCTTGATGTTCAAGCCCGACGCCGAGACCGTTGCGAGGATCAGCACGGTCAGTGGACTCCCAGAGCAGCCGGTAGTAGCGGCCACCCTGACCAGGTTCGGCGGAGGCTTGCCGCTTCACCTGGAAGGGTTCGACCCGAGCGACAGACACAGCTTCCGGAACGTAGTCAATCAAGGCTGGTTCCCACAAGCTGGATCTCAGATATGTCCGGAATGTATAGCAGCAGATGGAATTTGGCGCTTGGCATGGCGGCTACCCATTACCGTCGCTTGCGTGCAGCACCAGGTCTTCCTGAACGCCTGCTGCGGTGGATGCGGACTCCGGTTCCGACTACGCCGGTATTCGCCTCTGCGTCCCTCCACGAACCACGCTTGCGGCAATCAACTCGGCTTGCGACAGCACTGCCGCCATTCCATCCTTGACTGCGAGGCGGTGCCAGCGCCCAAAGAGGTGCTTTCGCTGCAGCGATCCGTTGAACGTGCCCTCGCGGGTGAATCCACCGAAGTCATGGGACAGAAGGTGAGTCCGCATCAGTACCTCGCCGAATTACGCCATGTTGCAACGCTTCTCTTACATCTAGTAACTCGACCCAGTGGGCCTGAACGCACCGAGTGGGGAGCTGCTCTTCACGCTGAAGCATCGGCACGAACAACGGAACTTCGCGGTCCCAGGTGGGGAATCGGCCCACCCAGTAGTGCCGTTGTCCGTGCCGGCGCCCTCTCGGAGGCACGGGTGATCGTCGC
>JBMYXJ010000223.1:0-5085 GCA_049608285.1 Mycobacterium sp.
GTCACAGGCGAAGTCTGGCTGCGTGGACCCGCCGTCACCCGCGGCTACCTCAACAATGCCCGCGCTACCGCAGATACGTTCATCGACGGTTGGCTGCGTACGGGCGACCTTGGCTCGGTGGATCCTTCAGGTGTGCTGACACTTCGGGGTCGGATCAAGAACATCATCAATCGCGGCGGGGAGAAGATCTCCCCGGAACATGTTGAGGACACTCTGCTCGCCCATCCTGATATCACCCAGGCTGCCGTTTTCGCAATGCCCGACGCCAAGTACGGCGAGCAGGTGGTAGCGGCGGTGACCTTGCGTGCAGGTGCCCGCTGTGACGACGATGCGCTGGAGGGATTCTGCGCCGAGCGGCTACCCCGCTACGAGGTGCCCGAACGGATACTGAGGGTCAACGAGTTACCGGTGACAGCCAAGGGATCCGTCGATCGGAACCGTCTTGTAGAGGCCTTCGGCACAGCGGGATAAACCTTCGGCACAGCGGGATAAAATTGAGTAGGCGAGGGCAACCCCGCCACAGGCCACACGTCGGCCTGGGGTTGTGTAGAACTTCCTCGCTGAGCCAAGCATGCATTAGTGCTTGGCCGCTGCGGTTAGAAACCAGCGGCCTGGCCGTCGCGGCGCGGGTCGCTGGCGCCGAGATACCCGTTGTCGAGCCGCCAGATCGCCTGACAGCTTCCGAAACTGTTGTAGTCGTCGACGGTGATGAGTTCGTGGCCGCGGGCAGCCAACTCCTCCAGTGTCTCGGGCGGGAAACCCTGCTCCATGGCGACCTGCATGCCTTGGACCCATCGGAAGCGCGGTCCGTCGCACGCTGTCTGAGGATTCTGGGTGTAATCGGCGATGCGGACTAGGACCTGGACTTGTCCCTGCGGCTGCATCGGTCCGCCCATCACCCCGAAACTCATGACCGGTGCGTCGCCCTTGGTGACGAAGCCGGGGACGATGGTGTGATACGGCCGCTTGTTCGGCCCGACCTGGTTGGGGTGTCCCGGTGTGGCAACGAAATTCGCTCCGCGGTTGTGCAGCGAGATCCCGGTACCGGGCACCACCACGCCGGAACCGAAGCCCATATAGTTGGATTGGATCATCGATACCATCATCCCGGCCGAGTCCGCAGCACTCAGATATACCGTGCCCCCTTTGGGTGGGGTCCCTGCAGTGAACGGCTTCGCGCGGTTGCGGTCTATGAGTTCGGCTCTGTGTTTGAGGTATTCGGCGTCAAGAAGCTGTTGGGGATCCAAGGGCATGTGCCCGATGTCGGCGACGTAGGCCAGCGCGTCAGCGAAGGCGAGCTTGATCGCCTCAATCTGTAGGTGCACGCTGTCGGCTGAATCGACGCTCAGACTGGCCATGTCGAAGTGCTCGAGGATGCCCAGTGCGATCAACGCGATGATGCCCTGCCCGCTCGGCGGGATTTCGTGGACTGTGAGCCCGCGATAGTCCTGGGTGATCGTGCCGACCCACTCGGGGTGGTGAGATGTGAGGTCAGAGCCGACCATGACTGCACCACTAGCCTCTGAGTGCGCCTGAATCTTCTCGGCGAGCTCACCGCGGTAGAAGGCGTCGCCCTTGGTGGCTGCGATCTTCTCCAGTGTCGCAGCATGCTCAGGAAAGCGGAATAATTCCCCCGGGGCCGGTGCTCGGCCACCGGGTAGGAAAGCTGGTGCAAAGCCCGGTTGAGAGGCGAGCGCCGGCACTTGTTCCGCCCAGTGCCGCGCGACCGTCGGCGAGACGAGGAAGCCGTCACGGCCGTAGCCGATGGCAGGTTCAAACAAACGCTCAAACGCCAGCTTGCCGAACTTGTCATGCAACCCGACCCAGCCGGAAACCGCACCCGGCACGGTGACCGAGTTCCAGCCGCGAACCGGGACGCCCTCACCGGAAAAGAATTCCGGCGTCCATGCCGCCGGCGAGCGCCCCGAGGCGTTGAGCCCGTGCAATTCCCTGCCGTCCCACACGATAGCGAATGCGTCCGAGCCGATGCCGTTGGACACCGGCTCGACCAACGAGATCGTGATCGCAGCAGCCACCGCCGCATCAACGGCATTGCCACCCGCGGCGAGGACGGTCAGACCTGCTTGCGCGGCGAGTGGTTGCGACGTGCACACCATGTTTTGGGCCAGAACCGGTGTCCGCGGCCAGGCATAGGGCAAATCCCACGACAACGGAAAACTCATGTCTCGCATCGTAATGTCAGTAAGGGCGCCAATCCGTGGTCCGTGCCGGTGGAACGCCCCTGCCCTTCGGTTGTCCTAGGGTTCCCGGACTGCGCGACTCAGCGGCGCGGGCGCAGCACGATCGGCATGCCGTCAATTGGCACCGGCATGCCGGCGTAGTCATAGCGCGGCTGGTAGCCGGGGTATGGCAACTCCAAGCGGTACCTACGCAGCAGCCGGTGCATGACGGTCTTGATCTCTAGCTGGCCGAACACCATGCCGATGCACTTGTGGGCGCCACCGCCGAAGGGGGCGAAGGCATAGCGGTGCTTCTTGTGTTCGGAACGCGGCTCAGCGAACCGGCCGGGGTCGAATTTCTCGGGGTCGGTCCACAGCTCCGGCAATCGGTGGTTCAGCCCGGGCCAGATGTTGACGTTGGTGCCAGCCGGTATGTAGTAGCCGAGCAGCTCGGTGTCGCGGACAGTCCGACGAAGGTTTAAGGGCAGCGGAGTCACCATGCGCAGTGACTCATTGATTACCAGGTCGAGAGTTTCCAGCTTCTCCAGCGCGTCGATGTCTAGCGGGCCGTCGCCCAGCCGAGCTGATTCGTCACGGCATCGGTCCTGCCACTCCTGATTGGCTGCCAGATGATGGGCCATTGTGGTCAGTGTCGAGGTCGAGGTGTCGTGGGCAGCCATCATCAGGAAGATCATGTGGTTGACGATGTCGTCGTCGGTGAAGCTGTTGCCTTCTTCGTCGGTGGTGTGGCACAGCACCGTCAACATGTCGTTGCTTCGGGCGCTGCGGCGCTCCTTCACCCGTTCCTGGAAATAGGACTCGAGCACCTTGCGGGCCTGCAGGCCGCGCCACCACTTGAAGGGCGGAACTCCTCTGCGGATGATCGCGCCGCCGGACCGCGTGGTCGTGGTGAACGCCTGGTTCACCCTGGTGACCAGATCGTGGTCGGTGCCGGGGTCGTGGCCCATGAACACCAGCGACGCGATGTCCAGCGTCAACTCCTTGGCCGCCGGGTGGAACAGGAAGCGCGGATCGTCGGTAGCCCAGTTGTCAGCAACCACCTGGGAGGCCACCCGGTCGATGTGCTCGACGTAGCCGGACAGTCGGGTGCGGGTGAACGCCTCCTGCAGAATCCGACGGTGGTACATGTGCTCTTCAAAGTCGAGGAGCATCAGGCCGCGGTTGAAGAACGCGCGGATGAGCGGGTGCCAACCCTTCTGTGAGAAGTCTTTGTTCTTGTTGGAGAAGACGGCCTGCGTCGCGTCGGGCCCCAGCGCGATCACCGCGGGTACCGCCGGGGTGTACGCGTAGTGGATCGGCCCGTATTTCCGGTAAACGTGCAGTAGGTAGTCGGGGCCGCCGCGGAAAGTTTCGACCATGTGGCCGATAACCGGCAGGCCGGAGTCGCCCATGACGGTCTTGAGTCCGCTGCCCTCAGGCGGTTCGGCCAGTGCGTACTGCGGCCACTCCCGTTCCCGCAGCCGCTTCTCGATCACGCCCATCCCGGGGATCGTGTTCAACGTCGGGGTCAACCGGCGGCGCGCCTGATCCAGCAAGTAATGAGGGGTGCTGATCGTGGCCATCGATGCTCCTCAGCAAGGGCAGGCAGTGGGCGTGGCTCGACATGTAACCAATACCACAGCTAGCGGCATCATCACCGCTAAACTTGACGCATGTCAAGTAAATTTTCAGCTGCGGCGGTGGGCTGCTGCGGGCGAAAAGATCGAGGAGCGTAGCGCGTAGATCCGTACGGACCTGGCCGTATTCGGGGATCGCGCGTGCAATCTCGGTCGGCTTCTTCAGCAGTTCACGGATTTGTCTCTGCGCGCGCAACAGCCGGGGTCCAAGACCGTGCACAACGCGTCGACTGCGTCGGCAGCGGGCCGATGATAGACGCGCATTCCGTCACGATCGGATTCGACGAAGCCGGCGCGGCGGAGTTGTGTGAGGTGATGGCTTACAGTCGACTCGCTCAGCTCAAGTATCGCCGCGAGCTCGCCGCTGTTCTGGGTGCTGGCGGGGGAACTGAAGAGCAGCGACATGATCTTCACCCTCACCGGATCGGCGAGCGCCTTGAGGCGCAGGGCTATTTGGAGGGCGTCGTCGTCGCTCATAGGCCCGGCCGCCATGGGTGCACAGCAGACGGGGGCGGACATGTCGATCGTCGGCAAGCTCTTGGGCACGAATCAATTCTGCCACGAATCTTGACATATATCAAAAAGGTGGCAAACTGACACCCGTAAGTTAGTTCGATATAAGTCTCACAGGTTCTGGAGGTTTCATCATGTCCCGAGTTCAACTCGCTTTGAATGTCGACGATCTCGACGAGGCGATCACGTTCTACTCCAAGCTCTTCAACACCGGACCTGCCAAGGTCAAGGACGGATACGCAAACTTCGCCGTTTCCGAGCCCCCGCTGAAGCTCGTACTCATCCAAAACCCAGGCCAGGGTGGCACTCTCAATCACCTAGGAGTGGAGGTGGCGACGTCTGACACCGTGCACTCCGAGATCGCGCGACTGGCCAGTGCGGGCCTGTTTACCGAGGAACAGATGAACACCACCTGTTGCTTCGCCACCCAAGACAAGGTGTGGGTCACCGGTCCGGCAGGGGAGAAGTGGGAGGTCTATACCGTGCTGTCGGACTCGGAGACCTTTGGTACCAGCCCCCAGCATGCCCAAGGTGGCCCTGCAGAAGCGGTGAACGTGTGCTGCTGAACTGATCTGACTGGCCCTCAACGGGTTTCGGCAGGCTATCGACGTCCAGGTTCCCACGTGCCATCGGCGTGCTCCTGGGGCTCAGGGGGTGCTGTAGGCAAACCCGCTCCAGGGCACGCCAGGGGGAAATTCAGCGCCCGAGGGCCAGCTGCTCCAGCAGCGGTCGCGTCCGATAGGCAATGACCTCGT
>JBMYXJ010000224.1:0-5080 GCA_049608285.1 Mycobacterium sp.
TTCATACCCGGGGCCCCCAGGTGTTCGTTGACAGCCGCCGCCGCATCCACGATCGATTGGGCCACTGTGCCGCCCGCCGCTTGTCCAGCCGCGGTGCCGCCCGCCGCTTGTCCGGCCGCGGTGCCGCCCGCCGCTTGTCCAGCAGCGATGGCGCGCTGCACCGACGCACCTTCGGGATTGGATGTAGCGGCGAGAACGAAAACCCCGCGGTCGCGCTCACGGGCCTTGTCCAGCAGCGGCTCCAACGACCCGAAGCCCAGATAGGGCGAGGCGGTCACGGCATCGGCGGCCAGCGGCGAGTCCCCCGCCCAGGCGTCAGCGTAGGCGGCCATGGTCGAGCCGATATCTCCCCGCTTGGCGTCGGCAAGCACAAGCACGCCGCACTCCCGCAGAGCGGCAATCGTTCGCTCGAGCACCGCGAATCCCGCCGAACCGTATGCCTCGAAAAACGCCACCTGGGGTTTGACGATGGCAAAGCCCTCGAACGCCGCCAGACATATGTCGCTGAACCGAGCGAGCCCGTCGGGATTGGTCTCCAACCCCCACGCGCTCAGCAATGCGGGGTGAGGATCGATACCCAGGCACAACGGACCCCGCTGCGCACGTGCGCGAGACAGGCGGTGACCGAACCCGCCCACCGTCAGGCCCCCCAGGCGCTGTGTAACTCCTGCAGCGACATCACGCCGATGTCGCCGCGGATGCCAGCCTCGATGCCCTGCACCGCCGCCGACGCTCCCTGCACAGTCGTCACACAGGGAATGTTCATCGATACGGCTGCCGAGCGGATCTCGTACCCGTCGATGCGGGGTCCCGAGTTGCCGTACGGAGTGTTGATGACCATGTCGACCTCGCCCGCCCGGATCGCGTCGACCGCCGACAAAATCGGATGGACTCCACCCGGCTCTTCGAAGTGCTTACGTACCTCATCGCACGGAATTCCGTTGCGCCGCAGCATATCCGCTGTCCCCCCCGTAGCCAGCACTCGGAAGCCAAGATCGGCGAGGCGCTTGACCGGGAAAACCAGCGAGCGTTTGTCCCGGTTGGCCACCGAGACGAACACGGTGCCCCGCGCGGGCAACGAACCGTAGGCGGCCGTCTGGCTCTTGGCGAAGGCCGTGCCGAAGTCGCGGTCGATACCCATCACTTCACCGGTCGACTTCATCTCCGGGCTCAAAAGCGAGTCGATCTGACTGCCGTCGGCCTTGCGGAACCGGTGGAACGGCAGCACGGCCTCCTTCACTGCGACCGGGGCATCGCGCGCTGTGGTCCCGCCATCACCGATGCGTGCCAGCACGCCTTCCTCGCGAAGCTGGGCGATAGTGGCGCCCAGCATGACGCGCGCACAGGCTTTGGCCAGTGGAATAGAGGTGGCTTTGGATACGAACGGCACAGTGCGACTCGCCCGCGGGTTGGCCTCCAACACGTAGAGCACATCGTCCTTGAGTGCGTACTGCACATTGAGCAGACCGATCACACCGACACCGAAGGCAATGGCCTCGGTGGCCCGTCGTACCGCCTCGATGTCACTGCGACCCAAGGTCACCGGCGGCAGCGCGCACGCCGAGTCCCCCGAATGGATCCCGGCCTCCTCGATGTGCTCCATGACGCCGCCGAGGTAGACCTCGGTGCCGTCGCAGAGGGCATCGACGTCGATCTCGATCGCATCTTCTAGGAAGCGGTCCACCAGTACAGGATGTGCGGGCGACAACTCGGTAGCACGGGTGATATAGCCCCGCAGCGTCTCATCGTCGTAGACGATCTCCATGCCGCGTCCGCCCAGCACATAGGACGGTCGCACCAGCACCGGGTAGCCAATGTCGGCCGCGATCCGATGGGCCTGCTCGAAGCTCGTCGCGGTGCCGAATCGGGGCGCAGGCAATCCGGCGGCACTCAGTACCTCGCCGAAGCGGCCGCGATCCTCGGCCAGGTCGATCGCCTCGGGCGGAGTACCGACAATCGGCACCCCGGCCTTCTCCAAACGTTCGGCCAGACCCAGCGGCGTTTGGCCGCCGAGTTGCACGATTACGCCGACCACACCGGGGCCGCCTCGACCAGAGGCCTGCTCGGCGTAGTAGATCTCCAGGACGTCTTCGAAGGTCAAGGGTTCGAAGTAGAGGCGGTCAGCGGTGTCGTAGTCGGTGGACACCGTCTCCGGATTGCAATTGATCATCACCGTCTCGAAGCCGACCTGACTCAGCGTCATCGCGGCATGGACGCACGAGTAGTCGAACTCGATGCCCTGACCGATGCGGTTGGGCCCCGATCCGAGGATCAGGACCTTGGGCCGGTCAGCCTGCGGTGCGACTTCGGTTTCCGCGGCGGGGTCCAGTTCGTAGCTGCTGTAGTGGTAGGGAGTCTTGGCCTCGAACTCCGCAGCGCAAGTGTCGACGGTCTTGAATACCGGATGGATTCCCAACCGTCGGCGCAGCGACCGTACTCCCATCTCGCCGGCCAATTCGGGCCGCAACGCCGCGATCTGACGATCCGACAAACCGTAGTGCTTGCAGCGCCGCAGCAACTCCGCTTCCAGGACCGGCGCATCGATCACCTCGGTGCGAAGATCGACCAGTCCGGCAATCTGCTCGACGAACCATGGGTCCACACCGGAGGCCTGCGCCACCTGACCGACGCCGGCACCCAATCGCAGTGCGTACTCGATGTCGTACAACCTGCCCTCGGTGGGGGTTCGCAGCCGCTCCAGCACCCGATCTTTTTCGAGATCGGCATCATCGACATCAGGATCGGCAACAGTCCAGAATCCGGCCCGGCTCGTCTCCAATGAGCGCAGAACCTTACCCAACGCCTCGACGAAGTTGCGGCCCAATGACATCGCCTCGCCGACTGATTTCATCGTGGTGGTCAGCGTGGTGTCAGCGCCCGGAAATTTCTCGAACACAAACCTCGGCGCCTTGACCACCACGTAGTCCAGCGTCGGCTCAAAACACGCGGGGGTCTCCTTGGTGATGTCGTTAACAATCTCGTCCAACGTGTAGCCGATGGCCAGCTTCGCGGCCATCTTGGCGATCGGAAACCCCGTGGCCTTGGACGCGAGTGCACTGGAACGCGACACGCGGGGGTTCATCTCGATGACGACCAGCCGGCCATCGGCGGGGTTGACGGCGAACTGGATGTTACAACCGCCGGTGTCCACACCCACTTCGCGCAAGATGTCAATGCCCAGCGAGCGCATTGTCTGATACTCGCGGTCTGTCAGAGTCATTGCAGGGGCGACAGTCACCGAGTCCCCCGTATGAACCCCCATCGGGTCGACGTTTTCGATCGAACACACCACCACGACGTTGTCGCGACCATCTCGCATCAGTTCGAGCTCGTACTCCTTCCACCCGTAGATGGACTCCTCAATCAGCACGTTCGCCGTCGGGGATGCCGCCAGCCCGTCGCCCGCCATCCGGTCCACGTCCGCGGCCGAATACGCCATCCCCGACCCGAGGCCGCCCATCGTGAAGCTCGGCCGCACGACCACCGGCAGGCCGAGGTCGGCGACCGCTTCCCGCACCTCGTCCATCGTGAAACAGACTCGACTGCGCGCTGATTCGCCACCAACCTTGCTGACGATGTCCTTGAACTTCTGCCGATCCTCACCACGCTGGATGGCCTCGAAATCCGCCCCGATCAACTCAAGGTCATACCGTTCGAGGGCGCCGTTCTCGGAAAGTTCGACTGCGGCGTTGAGCGCGGTCTGTCCCCCCAGGGTCGCCAGCAGCGCATCGATCTTGTTTCCGCGCTCTGCCTGCTGGGCGATGACCCGCTCGAGAAACTCGGCGGTGATGGGCTCCACATAGGTGTGATCGGCGAACTCCGGGTCTGTCATGATCGTCGCGGGGTTCGAGTTGACGAGGCTGACCTGCAGCCCCTCGGCCCGCAGCACCCGGCACGCTTGGGTGCCCGAGTAGTCGAACTCGCACGCCTGTCCGATCACGATCGGGCCGGAACCGATCACCAGGACATGGCTGAGGTCAGTACGACGCGGCATCTACTTCTCCTGTGCGCCAGCGCGCATGTCTGCCCACGTCAGGCCGCGGGAATGGATACAAAACTGCGCGCTCCCGCTCATGCGGCCCCTGCCATCAGGTCGACGAACTGATCGAACAGGTACTCGGCATCGCGTGGACCCGCAGCCGCTTCCGGGTGGTACTGCACTGAGAACGCCCGCCCATTGAGCAGTTTGATTCCTTCCACCACACCGTCATTGGCGCACGTGTGGCTGACCACCGCGCGCCCGTACGGTGTGTCGAATTCCTCGCCGGCCTCACCCTCCAGCGCGAAGCCGTGATTCTGCGCGGTTATCGCGACCCGACCGGTCGTGTGGTCCATCACGGGGATGTTGATGCCCCGGTGTCCAAAGGTCATCTTGTAGGTGTCGCGGCCCAACGCGCGGCCCAAGATCTGGTTACCGAAACAGATACCGAACAACGGAATTCCGGCGCCAAGCACCTCTCGAGTCACGGCCACCAAATGGTCGGCGGTCGCCGGATCTCCGGGCCCATTAGACAGGAACACTCCGTCGGGGCGCAGATCGGCGATCTCGCCGAAGCTGGCCGACGACGACAGCACGTGAGTGCGAATACCGCGCTGTGTGAAGTTCCGCGGCGTATTGGTCTTGATGCCCAGATCCAGAGCGGCAACGGTGAACTTATGCAGCTCTGCGGGTTCAACGATATAGCTGTTCGCAGTACTGACCTCGCCCGCCAAGTCCGCGCCAAGCATCGCTGCCTGCCCGCGCACCCGGGTCAGCAACTCGTCGGCGTCGGCCAGCGAGGCACCGCTGAACACTCCGGCCTTCATCGAACCTCGGCTGCGCAGGTGGCGAACCACTGCGCGGGTGTCGATACCGGCGATACCGACGACGCCCTGGCGTTCCAGTTCGCTCTGGAGAGTCCCGGTGGCACGCCAGCTCGACGCCCGTGGCGACGGATCGCGCACGGCGTAACCGGCTACCCAGATCTTGTCGCCCCGGCTCTCGCTGTCCTCGAGATTCCAGCCGGTGTTGCCGATCTGGGGCGCCGTGGCCACCACGATCTGCCGATGGTAGCTGGGGTCAGTGAGGGTCTCCTGGTAC
>JBMYXJ010000225.1:0-5072 GCA_049608285.1 Mycobacterium sp.
CGAATGTTGCGGGAAGGATTCGACACCGCGGCCGACCGGGAGCCGCTCCGCACACCTCGGTCTCGCCTCACGGCGCTGCCGTCGGCCAAAGTGTCGTCGAGATAAGGAGCGGGCCTTCGGATTCGGTTGACTGCCTAGGGCCATGCCGCGCTAAGGACCGTTGAATAGGCGGCCCTGGAGATCTGACTGAATTCCATGCGACACATCGGTCACCTCATTGGTCACCTCATTCGATGGGATCGGGAATCACTGAGCGGCAAGTGCTGCCACACAGGCCTCGATCCCAGCGTCGCTGTCGCCGCGCAGTGGAGGCAGCACGATGCCGTCAGCCACCGACCCGAAGCGGGCTGTGAGCATCCGCGGCAACTCGTCGTAGCGCGCACACACGACGAACTCGTCGACGACATCGTCGGTCAGCACCGCGGGTAGCCGGTCCCACTGCTGGGCCCTTACCAGCTCGCGGAGGCGTTCGGGAAGGTCCGTCCATCCCCGCTTGATCAGCGCCGGCGCGTAGGCCGGTGTCGAGTACAGGAACGCCAACAGCTGACGATGTCGTTGCCGCTCGGCGGCGACCGCGGCGTTGTCGACACCGGTGGCGATGGCAGGCGATGCGATAACGGCAGCCGAGGTCGTCCGCCCGGACGAGGCCGCGCCTTGCTGCAACGCGGGACGGACCACGTTGTGCAAGTGGTCGGGCTCGGAGTTGGTGGAGTGGGTCACGACCCCGGCGGCGACCTCCCCGGCAAGTTCACACATGCCGGCGTTCACCGCGCCGAGCCAAATCGGTGGTGCCGCCGCCTGGCTGGGGCCTGGATTGAAGTAGGGCTGCATGCGCGTCAGCCGGTAGTGCGCGCCCTCGAAGCGAAGCGTCCCACCGGTTTGGAACGCTTCGAACAGAGCGTGCAGCGCACCGACGTAGTCCCGCATCCGCTCGACCGGTTCAGTCCACTCCATCCCGAAGCGGTCCCTGATGTTCTGCTTGATCTGGCTGCCCAGACCCAGTTCGAACCGCCCTCCCGACAGTGCCGACAGATCCCACGCGGCGTAGGCGACGAGGGTCGGACTGCGGACGAACGCAAGCGTGACGGCAGTGCGGACTGTGACCTCGGTGGTGTGTTCCAGCGCGAGCAGAGCCACCGCCAGGGAGTCGTGGATGGTCTCGGGAACATGCAGTCCGGCAAAACCGAGACGTTCCGCACGCCGAGCGTAGGCGGGAACGGATGCCAGTGACTGCTCCGGGTCGAGCGCGAGGTAGGCCAACATGACTCGCCGACGCTATGGCTGACTCATCGCCACTGTCAAACAACCGAACACGGTCAAACAACCGGACACCGGCAAGAGGACGGGTCGCCTAGAGATTCTGGCGACCGGAGCAGTCCGAACCCGCGCGCCTCAATTAGTGGCTGCCAGGGCGAAGGGAAGTACCTCGGGTGCGCCCGCGCCGCGCACCACCCGCGCGGCCATGGTCATTGTCCATCCGGTGTCGGTCATGTCGTCGACCAGTAGGACCGGCCCACCAACGGCGCGGATGGAGTCCGTATCCGGTGGCGCCCAGGACTGGTGCAACGCGGCAACGCGATACGCGGAATTCGCAGCGGTTACCGGTCTGCGGTCCGCCGCGTACCGCAGGGTTCCGAGATCGGTAAGCCGACCCAACTCCGCCAGCTTGCGGGCCAGCGAGGAGATCAACCGCGGATGGGCCTGCGAGTCCAGCGCCATAACCGCCGCCGGCCTGGTCGCCCAATCCCAGGACGCAAGCACCTTCACCGCGGCCTGCACAACGTCCTCGGACACCTCGGCGTCAGGTTCGTCGAGAAGTCTGCGCAGTCGAGCGCCCCACCCCAGGTCGGTCAGCCGGCCAAGGACCCGTCCCGGTGCGGGCCCATCGCCGATCTTCCCGCCCAAGTCGACACCGAGCCTGTCCAACCCGGAGGGCCAGCGCTTGCGCGGGGTGATCTCCACCCCGGGCCGCATCAGCCGCTCCCGGGTGTCCTCGGCCACCGTGGCATCGACATCGCCGCCGAAGCGGGCACCGGTGCAGTTATCGCACCGCTCGCATCGCTCGCCGCCGCCGAGCTCTGGATCGTCGAGTTGGCGACGCAGGAATGCCATCCGGCAGCCCCGCGTTGCCTGGTAGTCGAGCATCGCCCGCTGTTCGCGTCTGCGGGCGTCATCGAGGGTGCGGTAGCGCGGCTCGTCGTACTCCCACTGCGCACCGGTCCCGATCCAGCCACCCTTCACCCGGCGCACCGCCCCGTCCACGTCAAGCACTTTCAGAACCATCTCCAAACGGGACCGTCCAAGATCGACAAGTGGCTCCAGCGCGGCCGTCGATTGTGGCTGTTCCTGATCAAGTGCCTCAATAACGTTGCGCACCATGAGTTCTGATGGAAACGCGACCGACGCAAAGTACCGCCATACATCCTGATCTTCGCGGCCGGGCAAAAGGATCACCTCGGCGCTGGCTGTGGACCGGCCTGCGCGGCCGACCTGCTGGTAGTAGGCGATCGGCGATGACGGCGCGCCCAGGTGCACGACGAAGCCAAGGTCAGGCTTGTCGAATCCCATGCCCAGCGCAGATGTGGCGATGAGCGCCTTGACGCGGTTGGCCAGCAGATCGGCCTCGAGTTGCTCGCGTTCGGCCGCTTCGGTGGATCCGGTGTAAGCCGAGACCTGGTGGCCGCGCTCGCGCAACAGCGCCGCGATATCGTGCGCCTGGGCCACAGTCAACGTGTACACGATTCCAGAACCGGGAAGTGAATCGATGTGTGCAGCAAGCCATGTCGCTCGCTGCGCCGGATTTCCCGCGTTCACTACCGATAGTCGCAGCGACTCCCGGTCCAGTCCGCCGCGGAGCACCAGCGTATCTCCCGCAGCGTCAGAACCACCGACGCCCAGTTGAGTGGCCACGTCGGCGACAACGCGGTCGTTGGCGGTGGCGGTAGTGGCCAGCACCGGCACGTCAGACCCAAGCTCACCGATCAGTGTCCGGATACGCCGATAGTCAGGCCGAAAATCATGGCCCCAGTCCGACACGCAGTGCGCCTCGTCTACGACGACCAACCCAGCGTCGCGCGCCAACGCCGGCAGTACCTCGTCGCGAAATTCGGGGTTGTTCAACCGCTCCGGACTGACGAGCAGCACGTCGAGCTCGCCGCCGCGAACCCGCTGATGGATATCGGCCCAATCGGTCACGTTGCTCGAGTTGATGGTGGCGGCGTGCACACCGGCGCGGTCGGCGGCGGCGACCTGGTTACGCATGAGCGCCAGCAACGGTGACACGATCACCGTGGCCCCGTGCCCCGCGGCGCGCAACAGTTTCGCCGCGATGAAGTACACCGCCGACTTCCCCCAGCCGGTGCGCTGGACAACAAGGGCCCGACGGCGGTGCACGACCAACGCCTCGATCGCCAACCACTGGTCGTCGCGCAGCAGCGCGTCAGGACCGGCCAGTTGTTCGAGGATCGCCTGGGCCTCGGCTCGTGACGCCATACCCCCATCGTGCCCGGCGGGTGTGACGTTGCGTGAAACGCCTAGGCTGACGCGTCCATCTCGCGCTTGATCTCAAGTGCGATGTCGATGAGTTGGTCTTCTTGTCCGCCGATGAGTTTGCGCTGTCCGGCACGGTGCAGCAATTTGTGCGCAGGCACCCCATAGCGCTCGGATTGGCGAATGGCGTGCTTGAGGAAGCTGGAGTAGACCCCGGAGTAGCCCATGATCAGCGCATTGCGATCCAGCAGGCATTCGGCGGGCATCGCCGGTGCCACGACCTCTTCGGCGGCGTCGGCGATGTCGAAAAAGTCGATGCCCGTTTTTACGCCGATCTTGTCGAATACCCCGATCAGCGCTTCTACCGGTGCGTTGCCCGCGCCGGCCCCGAACCGGCGGCAAGAGCCATCGATCTGCTTTGCGCCTGCCCGTACGGCCTCGATCGAATTGGCCACGCCCAGCCCGAGGTTCTCGTGGCCGTGAAAGCCGACCTGTGCATCGTCACCGAGTTCGGCGACCAGAGCCGAAACCCGGTCGGCGACGCCCTCGAGCACCAGCGCGCCGGCAGAATCCACGACGTAAACGCACTGGCAGCCGGCATCGGCCATGATCCTGGCCTGAACAGCCAGTTTCTGCGCGGGGAGGGTATGGCTCATCATCAGAAACCCGACCGTCTCCAGACCCAGCTCACGAGCCAGCCCAAAATGTTGGATGGAGACATCGGCCTCGGTGCAGTGGGTGGCAATGCGGCAGATCGACCCGCCGTTGTTCTGGGCCTCCTTGATGTCCTCCTTGGTACCCACGCCGGGCAACATCAGAAACGCGATCTTGGATTCCTTGGCGGTCTCGGCCGCCAGCTTGATGAGCTCCTGCTCGGGAGTCTTGGAGAAGCCGTAGTTGAAGTTGGAGCCACCCAACCCGTCGCCGTGGGTGACCTCGATGACCGGAACGCCGGCGGTATCCAGCGCCTCCACGATCGCGCCGACCTCGTCCTTGGTGAACTGGTGGCGTTTGTGATGGCTACCGTCGCGCAGTGACGTATCGGTCATCCGGACGTCCCAAACGGGGTTGAAGTAGATCTCCTCGGAAACACTCATGCGTGGCCTCCCGTTGTCGCCGCAAGGACTTCCTTGGCGATCTCCTCGCCGACCTTGGTCGCCGCAGCGGTCATGATGTCCAGGTTTCCAGCGTACGGCGGCAAGTAGTCACCCGCACCCTCCACTTCGATAAATGTCGTGACCACTGCCTGCCCACCGGAGTTGATCGACGGATCGTCAAACTGCGGCTCGTTGAGCAGCCGGTAGCCCGGTACGTAGGTCTGCACCTCGGCAACGACATCGCGGATCGATTGTGCGATTGCATCGCGATCAGCATCCTCAGGGATCGCACAGAAAATGGTGTCACGCATAATCATTGGAGGATCGGCGGGATTGAGAATGATGATGGCCTTGCCACGCTTGGCTCCACCGATGACCTCGACGCCCCTGCTGGTCGTCTTGGTGAACTCGTCGATGTTCGCCCGGGTGCCCGGCCCGGCCGACGCCGAGGACACCGAAGCAACGATCTCCCCGTAGGGCACCTCC
>JBMYXJ010000226.1:0-5057 GCA_049608285.1 Mycobacterium sp.
GAAGTCCAGTGCCACCGGCGACAGGTTGCGTTCACCCAGTCCCAACAGCATCTCATCCGGGCCGCGTGCCCCTGTCTTCGCGATGACAGACCGCTGCTGCACCCGGTCCGGAAGCAGTTGCACGGGCGGCGCCACGCAACTGCCCCGTCGACGCGCGATTGCGAGTTCGGGCAGGGCGATCGCCATCTCCCGCCCCTCCCGGGTGATTCCCCGGCCGGGTAGCTGATCCGCTAGTTCGCATGCTCGCCGGCGATCCATCTCCGAATCGGCTGGATCGCCGAGCCGAAGCTCGATCCTGGTGCCGACCTGGTCTTTCAGCGCCGGGCGCAAGTCCGGCCAGCGGGCTGCGCCGATCATCACGTGAATACCGAAAGACAATCCTCTCCCCGCCAGGGCGGTGATCGGTGCCTCCAGGCCGTCGAACTCCTGGCGTATCGTCGCCCATCCGTCGATCACCAAGAACACGTCGCCGTAGGGATCGTCCACCGTGGCGTCAGCGCAATCCGCACTGTCCCGGAGCCCTGCACTGTCCCTGAGTCTGCGGTACTCGGCGAAACAGTCCACCCCCAGGCTCTGGAAGGCCGACTCGCGTTGCCGCAGTAGCGACTCCAGTTCGGCAACCGTGCGCCGGCACAAGTCGGTGTCGCGACGGCCGGCAACCGCCCCGACGTGTGGCAGTTCGGCGAGCGTACCCAAGGCTCCGCCGCCGAAGTCCAAGCAGTAGAACTGGACGGTATCGGCGTCATGGGTGGCGGCAAGTGCGCATATCACGGTCCGCAGCGTCGTCGACTTTCCGGAACGCGGAGCGCCGACAACCGCGACATTGCCCGCTGCGCCCGATAATTCGACAACGTATGGCTGGTGAAGCTGCTCGAACGGACAATCCACTAGACCGATCGGTACCCGCAAGTGCGCCGACTCCTCGGTCCGCAGCAGCGCCTCCAGCACTGGCGGTCGACCCAGTGGCGGCAGCCAGACTCGGTGGGCCGCGGGTCCTCGATCGGCCAGACCGCCGACGACAACGTCCAGCAGGGACTGTCGCCGAACCGCGCCAACCCCCGACGGCGCCGGGCTTTCTGAGCGGGCCGCGGTCGCCGAGGTGAATAGCTCAGCTAGGGGCCGCCCGGGGGGTTCGAGCGGACGCGGTCGTGGTTGGTATCGGCCCGAAACGAAAGCAGTCTGAAATCGGGTGACCGCGCCGGCGGTGGTCTTTAGGTATGCCGCCCCCGGCTGTCCCGGCAGATGGTAGGCGTCGACTACACCCAGCACCGCGCGTGATTCACTCGCCGAGAATGTCTTCAGACACACGCGGTAGGACAGGTGACTTTCCAGTCCACGCAGCCTGCCCTCGTCGAGGCGTTGACTAGCCAACAGCAGGTGCATACCCAGTGAACGGCCCAGCCGTCCGATCGCCACGAACAATTCGGCAAATTCGGGATGCTGACTCAGCAACTCGGAGAACTCGTCGACGACGATGAACAGCACCGGCATCGGCATCAGCGACAGATCGCTCGCACGAACGCGCTGATACTCGGTGATATCGCTGCAGTTGCCTGCGGCCCTGAGCATCTCCTGCCTACGGTGCACCTCACCGGAGAGGGCTTCACGCATTCGTCCTACCAGTTGCGCTTCGTCGGAGAGATTGGTGATGATGGCCGACACGTGCCGTGCCCTCTCCAGGCCGAGGAATGTCGCGCCGCCCTTGAAGTCGACAAGCACTAGGTTGAGCGCCTCGGAGGAATGCGCTGCGATCATGCCCAGAATGAGCGTTCGCAGGAACTCCGACTTGCCTGAACCTGTCGCGCCCACGCAGAGCCCATGTGGACCCATGCCGCCTGCGGCGGCCTCCTTGATGTCCAACTCGACGGTGGCGCCATCTTCGGCAACGCCAATAGGCACCCGCAACGATCCGCGACCCTTCCCGGCGGCCCACAGTCGCTCCGCGTCGATCAACTCGGCGTCCTCGATCTCCATCAACGCCGGCCAATCCAGCCCTTGGTCCTCGTGCGGCCTCGTTCCCGGTGCAAGTCGATATCGCGCCAACCGCCGCGCACACGCCAGAGCCTCAGGATCACTCAGCTCATCGCAGTCGACGATCAGCTTGCGTAAATCAGCGTGCACCGTCACCGGTCCGGGCGCATCCTCGGTCCGAATCTCGATGATGGTCGTTCGGTCGGCAAGCGCCGTCCTGTTGCATCCGTCGACGATCAGCACACGGTGTTGGGCGGACGGGAAATTAGCATGGTGCGGAAGCCATTTCAGCCAGTCCCAGGCCGGGCAGGAGACCTTCTCGGGTTGCGCGGAGATACCGACCAGAGCGGGGGGATGCAGCATCGCGAGCTGACACACCAGCGCGCGGACGACCCCACGGGCCGCCTCGACGTCACCGGCGACGGTCACCGCCGTTGTCGCCGGCAGTGACAATACGACTGGCACCCCACCGACCACCATCCGCCGGTCCACCAATCTGCGGACGGCCCCGGTGGTGACGTCGTCGGTGCCATCGCCTGACTTCAGTTCGGGTGCTACCACAGCCGTGGCCGACGGCTGCTCCCCCAGGCCGATCCGCACGGAGCAGAAGTGCGGATGGTCCGGGGCGCGTTCCCACATCCGGGTCCCGCCTGCCAGTGTCCACAGACTCCTGGGATCAGGGTGGGTCCAGTGCTGCGCCACATGTTGTTCAACGGCCCTGCTGGCGAGTGTGTCGTCGAGGTCCTCCAAGTAATGCAAGTACTTGGCGCGCTGATCGTTGATCTCAGCGATGCGGCCGGCGCCTCGGGCACCGTGGGTCAGGGTGCCGACGACTGAAACCACCATCATGGCGGGGAAGAACAGAA
Source organism: Mycobacterium sp. (assembly GCA_049608285.1). GTDB lineage: Bacteria > Actinomycetota > Actinomycetes > Mycobacteriales > Mycobacteriaceae > Mycobacterium. Next base: position 2,838 of record JBMYXJ010000226.1, read on the forward strand.
ACATCGGGTTGCGCGACGAGGCGCCGGAAGTCAGGTACAGCACACCCATTCCCGCCATGGCGGCGACCATGGCGAAGGGCATCAGCCGAGCCAACGGGTTCCCCGGCGTTGACTTCGGCGGCTCCGGCGGTGGGTCCACAACGATTTGGCCGCACGGCATGACCGGGGGCTGAGCCGGCGATCGGGTGTGCAGTTCCATTGGTGAGTAGACGTGTTGGGGGCCAAATCCGTTCCGTCCACAGGCGAGAAAATTCTCGCAGGAAGGACCCCGCCGGAGGGGTTACGTTTGTCGGGTGCCAGATACGTTGTGCAGGTTGGCCTTCCACGTGACCGAAACCGGTGGTGCGGACACTCCGCCCACGGCCGACCTGCTACTTCCCCCTGACCACCCGGTGGCCGAGTTGATCCCACCGATCGTCGATGTCCTCCTGCGCGGGTCGACCATGGCAACCGACCCGCTGTCTTGGTACCTGACCCGCGTCGGGGGTCAGCCAATCGATACCTCGATGACCCTGCGGGAGAATGCAGTTTATGACGGCGACCTGATCTTGCTCACGCGGGCATCGGCGCCCGCGCCTCTTCGTAGAACCGGCGACTCCAGCTCTGTGGTGACCGGTTTGACGGTTCAGCACCCAGCAGCAGTGCTGCACAGCGTGGTGACCGCGGTAGGCGTCGCGGGCACTCTTGTCGGCGCGGTGGCGCTGGGGTGGACCGGCAGTATTGTGGGGAGCACAACGCATCTGTGGACTGCCGCGGCGCTATCGGTAGCCAGCGCCACCGGCGCGGTCGCGACGGGAAGACTGACTCCTCGGATGTCGCTTGTGCTGAGCGTGACCGCTGTCGCCTTCGCGATGGTCACCGGCTTCCTAGTTGGGCGGGATGCCTCCGAGATGCATGCCTTCTTCTTCGCCGCGTCATGCGGTTTCACGGTCTCTGTCCTTCTGTTGCACAGGATAAGTGACAATACTGAAACGCTGTATGCACTCGCGGCCTTCACGGGTGTGACCGCCGCGGTAGGGCTGATCGGCATGACCACGGACCTGCTCTTCGGTGCGGCCGGCACCACCCTAACGGTGCTGTCGCTGGCGGCACTGTCCCTGGCGCCGAAGCTGACCGTCGCATTATCCGGCCTGGGTCCGTCACGGCCAGAGGTCGAGATTCGGCGCGCAGCGAGCGCTCACCGCGTTCTGACCGGCTTGATCGCGGGCTGGTTGTCCTCGGCGATGCTGGGAGTGTGGGCCGTCGCCCTCGAAGCCATACCCGGGCCAGTCCCGTGGGGCGTCTCGATCACGTTCGTGGCCAACGTTGGACTGTTGCTGCTATTGCGTCAACGTACCCACATCGACATCCGTCGCAGGATCATGTTGGGGGCTGCAGGACTCAGCGCATTGGCAGCCGCTACCACGGCGGCCCTCCGCGCTGCACCCGAACACTCGTCCTGGCTGTGCGTAGCCGCAGTAAGCGCCAGCGTGATTGCGGTGCGCTCGGGCGTGAACTCGGAACCGCCGAGCCCCGTTGCCCGCCAGGCTTTGCAGGTGTTTGAGTACCTGGCATTGGCCGCCGTAATTCCCCTGGCCGCGTGGGTCACGGGTATATACGGCCTGGTCCGGGACTTGAGCCTGTCATGATGGCCGTACAGCGGGCCGCCCGCCTGCTCGCCGTGACAGTCCTGGCCGGGGCGCCCCTGGCGGCAGCACCGACCGCGGCCGCTGTGGGGCCGCCGCCCCTGGACGAATCGCGACTGCCCGCGGCGGGCCCGCCCGCGCCCCCGCGGCCCACCGCACAGCATGACGGTTGTGTTGCCGCACCGCCGACGCCCCCCGCTCCTGCCGACCCCGGCCAACTCGTGGGCATGGATTTGCCTACCGTCTGGGCGTTGACCCGCGGGGCCGGTCAGACGGTTGCCGTGATCGACACCGGCGTGGCTCGGCACCGGCGTCTGCCCCATCTGTCACGGTGCGCACGGAACGCCGTCTGCCCGGTGCCGATGGGTCACCCGCCCAGCGCCAGGCCGGGGACGCGCTCGCGGATCTTGGCCCGCAGCCACATACCGTTCGGGTCGTACTGCCACGCGCCGGCCAGCCGGCCGCGCATCTCGAGGGTCTCGGGGTCGAGCGCCAACAGGTCACCCGACTTTGTACCCGCGTAGATCGTGTCCCCGTTGATCGAGACGCCCACGGACGAGATCCCCTCCCCTTCGAATCTCTTGCGCGCGAGCTC
>JBMYXJ010000227.1:0-5049 GCA_049608285.1 Mycobacterium sp.
CCGCCCAGCGGCGGCAATCACGCCGAAATCGCCCCCTCAAGTAGCGTCAGCGGGGTGAATTTGGCTTATGACGAGCGCGGCTCAGGGGAGCCGGTGCTGTTCATCGCCGGCCGTGGCGGGGCCGGCCGCACCTGGCATCTGCACCAGGTACCGGTGTTCGCCCGTGCCGGGTACCGCTGTGTGACGTTCGACAACCGCGGCATCGGTGCCACCGAGAACGCCGAGGGTTTCACCACCGAGACGATGGTCGGCGACACCGCTGAACTGATCGAAGACTTGGGGCTCGCTCCGGTCCGGATCGTCGGGCTGTCCATGGGCTCCTACATTGCCCAGGAGCTCATGGTGGCGCGCCCCGAGCTGGTCAGGTCGGCGGTGCTGATGGCCACCCGAGGCCGTCACGATCGCACTCGCGACTTCTTCTTCTCCGGAGAGCTGGCGCTGGCGGAGTCAGGCTTGCGGCTGCCCGTCGAATTCGAAGCGAAAGTCCGTTTGCTGGAAAGTTTTTCACCGAAAACGTTGGACGACGACAATGCGGTTCGGGACTGGATCGAAATGTTCACGATGTGGCCGCAGACCCCGACCCCCGGGATGCGGACCCAGCTGTCGATCGCCCCGCAGAGCAGTCGACTGGCTGCCTATCAGAGCGTGTCCACCCCGACGCTGGTCATCGGCTTCGCCGACGACGTGGTGCTGCCGTCGTATCTGGGCCGCGAGGTCGCCCAGGCCCTCCCCAACGGTCAGTTTGTGGAGATCCCTGATACCGGCCACCTCGGATTCATCGAGAAACCGCAGGTGGTCAACACTGCGATCCTGAATTTCTTCGCCGATAGGCTGTAGTGATGAACCCGTCGACGGCACAGTCCCGCGTGGTCGTCGACGAACTGATTCGCGGCGGTGTTCGCGACGTCGTACTGTGCCCAGGTTCGCGCAACGCCCCGCTGGCGTTCGCACTGCACGACGCGGATCGCGCTGGTCGTTTGCGGCTGCACGTCCGCATCGACGAACGTACTGCGGGGTTTCTGGCGATCGGGTTGGCGGTGTCCGAGCGGGCCCCGGTATGTGTGGCGATGACCTCAGGTACCGCGGTGGCCAACCTGGGTCCGGCAGTGGTAGAGGCCAACTACGCGCGCGTGCCGTTGGTCGTGTTGTCGGCCAACCGGCCCTACGAACTGCTCGGCACCGGCGCCAACCAGACTTTCGAGCAGTTGGGCTATTTCGGCACCCAGGTACGCGCCAGCGTCAGCCTCGGTCTCGCTCCCGATATACGCGGCGCTGCGCCCGGCGAGCTCGATGCGCTCAACGCCCAGTGGCGATCGGTGACTTGTCGTGTCCTGGTGGCCGCCACGGGATCTCGATCGGCCAATGCCGGACCGGTGCAGTTCGATATCCCGCTCCGCGAGCCGTTGGTGCCCGCCGTCAGCGAAGACGGAGTGCCCGGCCTGCCGTACGCCCCGGCGGGCCGCCCAAACGGTCAACCGTGGACCTACACTCCGCCGGTGACGTTCGACCAGCCGCTGGAGATCGACGTGGCTGCCGACACGGTGGTCATTGCCGGACACGGTGCCGGGGCGCACCCGAACCTGGCGCATCTGCCGACGGTCTCCGAGCCGACGGCGCCGCCCGCGCAGAATCGGCTGCATCCATTCGCCCTGCCCTTGCTGCACCCCAAGCAGGTCGTCATGCTGGGCCGCCCGACGCTGCACCGCCCGGTCTCCGCACTGCTGGCGGATGCATCGATCCCCGTCTTCGCGCTGACCACAGGTCCGCGCTGGCCTGACGTATCGGGGAACTCGCAGGCCACAGGCACCCGCGCGGTCACCTCCGGTACCCCAACGGCGGAGTGGCTTCGCCGTTGCGCGCAGGCCAACAGCCACGCACTTAGCGCGGTGCGCGACCAGCTGGCCGCCCATTCGTTGACGACCGGCTTGCATGTCGCAGCGGCGCTGGCCGATGCGGTGCGACCCGGAGATCAGCTGGTCCTGGGCGCATCGAACCCGGTCCGCGACATGGCATTGGCGGGATTCAACGCAACCGGGGTGAAGGTGCAGTCCAACCGCGGAGTGGCGGGCATCGACGGAACCGTGTCGACGGCGATCGGGGCCGCCTTGGCCTTCGAAGCCGCCGGTGGGGCGCGGACTATCGCCTTGATGGGCGACCTGACATTCGTACACGACAGCTCGGGCCTCCTGATCGGGCCGACGGAACCGAGGCCTCGCGACCTCACGATCGTGGTGTCCAACGACAACGGCGGCGGCATCTTCGAACTGCTTGAGCAGGGTGATCCTCGGTTCACCGACGTTTCGTCGCGCATCTTCGGCACACCCCACGACGTTGACGTCGGCGCGCTGTGCCGCGCCTACCACGTCGAGAGCAGACAGGTCGAGGCACATGACCTTGCCAGTGCTCTCGACGAGTCATGCGACGGTATTCGGGTGCTGGAGGTGAAGGCCGACAGGTCGTCCCTGCGGGCGCTGCACGCGTCGATAAAGGCTTCCCTGTGAGCGAAGCGAACACAACTGCTCGGGTTGCTGGGTTGCAGACCCGGCTGAAAGCGTTGTGGCGCATCATAGTTCCCCACATCTCCGGCCAGCCCGATGAGACGCGTGGCGGCCGGATCGCGCGTCGGATCCGGATCGGCATCGTGGTTTTGGCATGTCTGGTGACGCTGCAGTCGTTGTTACTGGTGCTGGGCAGCTGGCGTAGCGACCGTCAGATCGAGCGGCACCTCGGGGTGGCTCAGGCAAATGTCCTGGATGCCGGTCCGCGGCGGTCGACCATCGAGTTCGTCACACCAGACCGCGTAACGTACCGCCCGGAGCTGGGCGTGCTGTACCCGTCTGAACTCGACACCGGCATGCGCATCTATGTGGAGTACGACACCACGGATCCGGACCTGGTACGCGTACAGGGCCGCAATGCCGCACTGGCAATCGTTCCTGCGGGCTCGATCGCGGTGATCGGGTGGTTGGCGGCTGGTGTTGCGCTCGTACTGACCGCATGGGTCGAGCGGCGCCACGATCGACGCACTGCTGCGTCGTGATTCAGGACGCGAGGAGCTTGTCCAGCCAGTCGTCATCGTGGACGTCGAGCTTCTCGCCCGCTTCCAGGTCGTAAACGGTCGGGGTGCCGCTTTGCATGCCGTCGATGTCGAAAAGCAATCCGAAGTTCGTATCGTCCATGTCGGCGACGTCGACGCTAGTCTGTTGACGTGCGATGTCGTCGGCGACAGCGTCGGGTAGCCCGGCTTCGATCGCCATGTCGCGCAGTTCGTTTCCGGTGAAGTTCGGTCCGCCGATCTGTTGGTTAATCCAGAGGTCCTCGACGAAGCGCTGGAACTGTGTACCGGTCGCTGCCGCATCGCTGGCCGGCTTTGCGGCCAGGAAGAGTGCGTTGGCGACCTTGGAGGAGTATCCGTCGTAGTCGGCGTCCATGAATGCCAGCGGACGGTAGGTGATCTGCATCCTGCCGAGCGCGATGTAGTACGCCAGTTGGTCCCCGAAGTTGTATTGAAGATCGCGGCAGTGACTGCATTGTGGTTCGGTGAAAATCTCGATCCGAACGGGGGCGTCGTCGAAGCCCGCCACTATCCCGTACTCGTCGGCGGACAGCGCGAGCGGCACCTTGGTGGGGTCGGGTAGTGCGGTGCCGGCGACCTGTTGGGTGCAACCGACAGTCGCTAGGAGTAGTCCCAGGAGCACCACAACTAGCGTCGTCTTGGAGGTCCGCATGTCGAAAGAGTAGCCTCCAACAATTTTCGTGGCATCTCCCTGTTGGTAACCTCGCAGACAGCCGCCGATGTCACTGTCAGGTCATGCGGGTCGCGATCGTCGCAGAATCATTCCTTCCGAATGTCAACGGCGTCACCAACTCGGTACTTCACGTGATCGAGCATTTGCGCCGCACTGGCCACCAGGTGCTGGTTATCGCCCCGGACACGCCGCGCGGGCAGCCGGCCGCCGACCGGCTGTACGACGGGATCCGCGTGCACCGGGTGCCCGCGCTGATGCTGCCGAAGGTGACGTCGCTGCCGCTGGGTGTTCCGCATCCGCGGATTGTTGGCGTGTTGCGCGGGTTCGAGCCGGATGTGGTCCATCTGGCTTCGCCGGCACTGCTTGGCTTTGGAGGTCTGCATGCCGCGCGGCATTTGGGCGTTCCGACGATCGCAGTTTTCCAGACTGACGTTGCGGGTTTTGCGCGCAGCTATGGCGTCGGGGTCGTTAGCAGAGCCGTATGGGGGTGGACACGCCATCTGCACAAACGCGCTGAGCGCACCCTGGCACCTTCCAGTGCAGCGATGGAAATGCTTGCAAAACAAGGTATCCCGCGAGTCCACCAGTGGGCTCGCGGCGTGGATGTGACCGGGTTCGTCCCCTCGGCGCGCGACGAACGGCTACGCCGAGCCTGGTCGCCGGAGGGTAAGCCGATCATCGGGTTCGTCGGACGCCTTGCCCCGGAGAAGCATGTCGAGCGACTGGCCGCGCTCAGCAGACGAGATGATCTCCAACTCGTCATCGTTGGCGACGGTGTCGACCGCCCCAAGCTGGAAACAGAGCTTCCCCGAGCGATTTTCACCGGAGCGCAATACGGACGCGCGCTGTCGACCGCCTACGCCAGCATGGATGTCTTCGTCCACCCGGGTGAACACGAGACGTTCTGTCAGGCCGTGCAGGAGGCGATGGCCTCGGGGCTCCCGATCATTGCGCCGGATGCGGGTGGCCCGCGCGACCTGGTTGCGCCGTACCGCACCGGGCTCTTGCTGCCCGTCGAGGAGTTCGAACGCCGCCTTCCGGAATCGGTCGACCATCTGGTGGCCGAACGTCGCCGCTATTCGGTTGCGGCGCGGCGCGCTGTGCTGGGCCGGACCTGGCCGGTGATCTGCGAGGAACTTCTCGGCCACTACGAGGCTGTCCTCGGCGTCCGTCAGCTGCGGGTCGCCTGATCTGAGTCCTGATACGTTCGGCTACGTGAATCGTGCGTCGCTGGAGAAGGATCCCCGTGAGGTGGCGTCGATGTTCGACGGTGTTGCGCGCCGCTACGACCTGACCAACA
>JBMYXJ010000228.1:0-5023 GCA_049608285.1 Mycobacterium sp.
CCACCCGAAGTAGACGCTGAACGGCACACTCACGAACCACCGTTCCCGTGCCGTGAGGTTCGCCAACCGCAAACTGTTAGTGATCAGAATCAGGGATACCAGGATCACCACGATAAGCGCGACCGACAGCACCATCATCCCGTAATGCCAGGCGAACACCCACGCGGTATTGGCGACGGAGGATATCGAAAACAGCAGGCCGACCTGGTTCAACAGTGCGGTGCGCTCGCCCTCTGGCTGCGAGCCGCGAAACAAGCCGAGCTGGTAGAGGACGTGCAGGCCCAGCAGCAGGTAGATCACGCCCCAGATCGAGAACGTCACACCAGCGGGAGTAAACAGGTTCTGGTATTCGGCCGACACCTCCCCGGTGCCTCTGCCGTTCAGCGGCAGGGCATTGGCAAGGACGTTCACCGTGATCATCGCTAGATAGGTGATGGCGACCATCACCTTGATTGGTCCACGTGCGATGCCTGCGCCCATGTCATCTCCTGTCGAAGTCGTCACCGTGGTCAACAGTTCATCATTCGCCGACGTCGTCTGCCTTGCGGATTCGATTACTTGCTGATTCGTCGCAGGTCGGCCTGGATGCGCCCGACGCGCTGTCTCGAATCTGACACCGTGTGGATCGAGGGATTAGCGGGCAACTGCACGTCAGAGTCTTCGGACCGTCATGGACGGGTCCATCTGCGCGCTAAAGCCGCAAGATCACCACGACGAATGCGACGAGACCCAAGCTTGCGATCAAGCCAGCCATGACTCCCGCAATCGAATACGGCATGGGGCCGGTCATTGCCTCCAGCGCCTTCATCTCTCGGCGATGCTGCAGCCAGGCCAGAGCGAGGGCCGCAACGCCCAGGAGGATCATCAGCATTCCGACTACCCAGGGGCTCACGACCGGTTGGCGGTGGTGATCCTCCGTTGCAAGATATTGGAAGAACTTGAAAATCGTGAAACCAAAAGCGATCAGCGAGGTGCTCGTGCGGATCCAGGCCATCAGCGTCCGTTCGGAAGCCAGGCGTGTGCGTTCGGCAGCGAGCCGAGTGGATGTGTCCAGCGGTTGATCTGCGATGGTCCCTTTTCACCTCTCCCACCCATGCGGGTGTGCAGTTCGCTCGATCAACTCACCCAATCATCAACCATCAACTCATAGTCCAGGCATCCCCTGTTCCACGAACAGGGGCTGTCACGATGCGCTTCCTCCACGGCACCCCCGGCCCCATTTTCCCAGTGTGGCTCATGTCATCGACAAGGCAATAGGCATTGCGTAATCCCTGCTCAGAGGGGGCTCCTGGGTTTGGGGCTGCGGGGCTGACCTATTGGTGCCTGGCTCTGAGGGCTCTCACCGCTAACGAGACACACGTTGGACATTGAGCGCTGGGTCTGCACGGTCATCCACTACGTTGGGATTGTGAGCAATACCGGCACACTCGTGGGATACGCGCGCTGCTCGAAGGACCCCGAAGACCTCGCCGAGCAGCAGGGGCGGCTTCGCGAACTCGGCGTCGCCGAGAACCACATCTACTACGACCAGGGGCTGACCGGCACGGACACGGAGCGGCCGGGTTTGGATCAGGCGCTTGCCGCAGTGGGCGAGGGGGACACGCTGGTGGCGCCGAAGCTGGACCGGCTTGCCCGTTCGGTGCCCGATGCCTGCGCCATCGGCGAAGGTCTCGCCAAGCGCGGGGTCTCGTTGTCGCTGGGCGGGCAGCTGTACGACCCCGCCCAACCAATGGGCAAAATGTTTTTCGAAATCCTCGCCACTGTGGCCGAATTCGAAATCGATCTGCTGCGTACGCGCTCTCGCGAAGGCCTCACCGGGTTGACGACCATTCCCGAGACGCTTGACCGCCTCAAGTTCGCCCTGGATAGCCCGCGAGTTCACGGGCCTCATCTAGGCGTCTTGTTATGTGCCATCGACGATTTCTATAAGATCGAGGAGACCTGGGGGCAGGCCTACAGCAACATTGTGCTAGCCAACCTGGCCATGCGGATGCGGCGGAGCGTACGCCAAGGCGACACCGTTGGGCGCATCAGCTGGGATGCGGCGTTGATCCTTCTTCCCGGCGTCCACAGCCTCGACAATGTCACCCTAGTCGCGGAGAAGATTCGTGGCCGGGCCGAAGAACCAATTCTCCACTCGGGTGTGACGATCCACGCGACGCTAAGTATTGGCGCCACCCTGGCAGTTCCCGGCGAGTCGGAGTCAACGCTAAGGGCCCGGGCGGAGGAAGCGATGGAGGCAGCCAAGCGTGACGGCGGCAACCAGTGTCGCAGCGTGCCAGCACCAGCCTGACCGGATAACTGCGGCAACATTGGCACTGATGCGCCACGCGCCGACCCCCCGAGTGCCGGCGGCGGACAGGCTGGGCGTCAGGCGCTCTCGGCGTAGCAGACGCGGCGTTGCCGCACCGGGTAGCCGTTGCGCTCGGCCAATGACTTGAGTTGCCGCAGAGCAAACGTCCGTCCACGTCCCGCCTCGGGCACGTAGATGCCGGCCCACAACCCTTCAGCACGGGGCAGTTCGCACGCATCCCGTGCGCACACCCACCGGCGTGGGCACGACCGGCAGATCGTCTTCGCCTCGTCATCGGCAGTGGTGGTCCACCGCTCGGGTTCCCTGGTGCACGCACCGACCGGTGTTTCGTCAAGCAAAAATGCGTTCATCAGTGTCGCTCCTCTATGCGCGGACGGCGAGTTAGCCGCTGTGCCCGCAAACGTAGCGGACTAACCGTTGCGTTGCAACAGTTCACGCTACGGAATGGGGTTATCGGTACACCGCCGCGGACGCAGTGTGAGCCTCAATAGCTGCGCATTGTGGTGTTTGAACTCGACTTTTACCGGATCAGTTCACAACGACACACGCACAAACTGGTAGGAATATTCCGTTGCGTCGATGCAGTTCTGCTGCTCTAAAAGGTGTAGCTTTGACACGGAACCAGGGCGTTGTGCCGACCTCAGCCGGGCAGTCACACCGGGCCCCGCAAGGCTAGGTTCGCGCCGAATCGAAACCAGACAGCACGAGGAATCCGGGTAGATGACCAACGCGGCGTCGATCGATGAATCGCCCGACGTGCCGGATCCCGGAATGGTCCGGGCCGGGGCTGCGGCAGCCGCCCGGCGACGCGAACTCGACATCAGCCAACGCAGCCTTGCCGCCGACGGGATCATCAATGCCGGTGCGTTGATCGCCTTCGAAAAGGGCCGAAGTTGGCCGAGGGAACGCACTAGGGCAAAACTCGAGAAAGTACTGCGCTGGCCACCAGGGACAATCACGAGGCTGCGCAAGGGCGAACCCTTGCAGCACGGTGATCTCGCGACAACCACTTCGTCGGACACGAGCAGCGACGAGGTGCCGTTGATCGCTCAAGCGGTCGTAACCGCCGTCGGCACCGTCAGCTCAACGATCACATCCCTGCCGCCCGCCGATGACCCCGCCTTCACTCCCCGCGTGACAGCGATTCTGTCGGATCTGCGACAGCTCGAAGCCGTGGCAACGCGGGCAGCACGGATCGGCCGACTGACGCCAACACTGATCAAGGCGCTCAGCACCGTACGCGGACATTACGACGATCTGATGGTCCGGGCAGCCGGGGCACCGCATGCCACCCTTGGGCAACGGTTGTATTCCGCACGGCGGGCGGCGAATCTGACGCTGCTCGAAACCGCACAGGCCGCAGGCGTTTCCGAACGGGCGATCCGGCAGACCGAGGCCGAAGAGCCGGTTTCTAGCGCTGAAGCCGCGGCCATCGAGGAGCTGGTCGCCCAGATCTTCTGAGCTCCAGGCTCAGCGAACACCGACCCAATGCAGGCCGACATAGCCGACACAGTGGTCTTGCCGGCGCCGCCGTTACCCATTACACCGATCTTGGGCAGTTCCTGGCACTCAGCATCCGCCAGGCTAGCTGGCCAGAACCCCCAGCAAACTATCAGCAGGTTCACATCAGCAGCCAGGAAGCGTCGGTGAGTGTGATGACGGCGACAGGGCGGCGCGTCTATCAGCCTCATTGCGAGCGCAGCGGCGGACCGCGACAAACAGCGCCGCAGTGCAGCGAAGGATGCGCCCGATCAGGTGTATCTACAGTTCAGGAGCCGAGTGTACGGCGGCTGAAGTCAGCCGCGACGGACCTGGTCACACCGGCCTGAGCCCACTGAATTACTGCCAGGAGGGAGTTTCTCCGCTGGTACGCTGCCACGAGGAAGGAGGTGACCGCATGGGTGTATCCGATGGCGCTGAGGACGCCGGCAAAGTCTTCAATAGCCTCACTGGGAGCCACAGGGGGCTCCCGGCAGCGCCGCACAGCCCCATCACGCAGTCACCGCCCCCTGGCACTCAGGAAAGATCCGGGAAACCCACCAAGAGTGCGTTCGGTTCCCCGATCCTGAAAGCCGGGCAGCTGCTGATCGGGGGCATGCGTCTGACTGCCGGCTGGGGCGACCCTGAACGGGGTGAGGCGTTCGGGCAAGGTTCGGCACGGTTCACCCACGCCGGTGAAACTGTGGCGTCGTCGTACCCTTCGGAAGAGTGGCAGGGGTCAGGATCTCAGGCCTACGCGACGGCAAATCGCCGCCAGGCCGACTACACCAAGTCGATGGCCACGCTGGATCGCAATGTGGAGTCCCTGATCGAGCGGGAGGCGTACCAGGTCGCACATCACCGCGACAAGCTGGACGACCAATCGGACTTCCTGGGTGACCTCAGCTACGTGACCTGGGCGATGGCCCTCATCCCCGGCGTCGGGAAGGCAATGAAAGCCATCGTCGAGCTCAGCGCTGTGAGCGCCGCCCTAAGCGGCTGCATCTACGAGCTCTACCAACTTTCCCAGGAGGCAAGTGAGAACGGCGAAGAGCTGCGCGAGCTTGTCGACGAGTACTCGGCATTGGGCAGGAAGGCAGCTCCACCTGATCTCGGCGATGCGCCCGGGCCACCGCCGGCGTCAGACGGGCCAGCGATGCCCGACCGGCCGGATCAACCGGGACCAGGGGGACCCACCGCAACTCAGGTTCCAGGTTCGCCGCCGACTCC
>JBMYXJ010000229.1:0-5008 GCA_049608285.1 Mycobacterium sp.
CGGTAGAAGGGGTACTGACCTCGGCGGCGATCGTCGTCAACGGTGGCACCGTGCGAAATCTCACCAACCTGATCAACGGCGCAGGGAAGGCGACCGGCGACCAGGGCGAGGCGATGAGCAACCTGATGAACCTCACCGATGAAGTGCTGGGGAAGCTCAACGCGCGGTCGGATGACATCGAAGCAGCGCTGACCGAAACGTCGGCCCTCGCCGATCGGCTCGACGAGAAGAACCCAGCGCTGACGGAGATCTTGGAGACCATGGGGCCGGCGACCGATGTGCTGGCCGCCAACACCAATCAGATAGTCGATGTTGTCCAGCAACTGGGCGCCACCACCCGTCAGCTGGGCAGGTTCCCGGCCATCGCCCGCACCGACGACAGCGGTCGCAGCATCATCGGGGATATGAACACCCTCTCGCGGGCGTGGAACGATGTCGCATTGAGTCCGGACACCAGCCTGGCCGCCCTCAACCGATTGATTCCGGTATTGGTGAAATCCACGTCGGGATCGGCAGTGAACCTCACCGCGAATATCGACCGGTTGATCCTCGGGTCGATTCCGGATATCGGCTTCAAGGGGGATCCAGCCTTCCACGGCCCCAAGCGCGGCGACTGGGCACTAATGGCAGGCTCGGTCAAATACGTGTTGTGGCGACTGCAGGAGCGCGTCGTCGGACAGGGGCCGGACAGCCCGATGGGTCAGACCCAATGGGCGCCAGCCGGGGCTCCCCTTCCGCCCTCGCCGGCCGAGCATGGTCCGCCCCCCGGACCGCCTCCAGCGCCTTCGGCGCCTTCGGGACAGGAGCCGCCGAGGTGATCAGCTCCATCAGCCGAGGAATCGTCGGCGCCGTCAAAGCCGGCCACCACCGACGGTTTACGCTATCCGGGATAGCACTCGCCGTGGTCGCTGTCGTCGCGGTCACCTACCTCACATTCGGTGCCCTGCGGGTCGATCCCTTCGCCTCGACCTACCAGGTTCGGATCGAGCTGCCCAACTCCGGCGGCCTGTTGGAGAACGTCAATGTCGCCGTCCGCGGTGTGAACGTCGGGCGGGTAAAAACCCTCAACCTCACTCCCACCGGTGTCGATGCCATAGTCCAGATCGATTCGGACACCGAGATCCCGGCCGCAAGCCCCGTCCGCGTCTCCGGTTTGTCCGCGGCGGGCGAACAGTACATCGACTTCGAGCCGACCTCGACTGATGGCCCATTCCTGTCCGACGGCAGCGTGGTTCCGCTGACTCAAACCTCGACGCCCATTCCTCTGTACCAGCTTCTCACCAATTCCGATGGAGTGCTGGCTCAGTCAGATCCCGAGAAACTCGAGATCATCAGGAAGGAACTGAGCCTGACCAAAGAGGGGCCGCAGAAGCTGACCGACATCGTCGATGGGGGCACCTTTTTGCTGGCCACGCTGGACTCGGTGCTGCCGGAGACGGTCAGCCTGTTGAAGACCAGCAGGATCCCGCTGACCATGCTCGCCGACACCACCCCCGGCATGAGCGTCGTGGCGCGCAACATCAGTGAACTCATGACGGGGGTCAACAAGATGGACGGCGGATACCGCAGGTTCGTCGACCAGGCGCCGGGATTGATGTCGTCCATCGACAGTCTGTTTGACGACAACTCCGACACCATGGTCGGGCTGCTTGGCAACTTGGCGTCGGTCTCCCAACTGATGTACGTGCGCGTGCCTGCGTTGAACGCCCTGTTCCCGAGTTATCGCGGTTCGGCGCTGGAAGCCATCGAGAGAGCGATCCACGACGAAGGCGTGTGGGTAACGGCCGACATCTACCCCCGCTATACCTGCGATTACGGCACTCCGCGCCGCCCCTCCTCGGCAGCCGACTACCCCGAGCCATTCCTCTACAGCTACTGCCGGGATACCGACCCCCAGGTGCTGGTTCGCGGAGCCAAGAACGCGCCCCGCCCTGCTGGGGACGACACCGCCGGACCACCTCCAGGGGCGGACTTGGGCGCGACCACCGATCCGACACCCAGGGGTCGCTACACCATCCCCACTCCGTACGGTGGGCCGGTTCTGCCGATCGAACCACCTCGCTAGGCCCGGCGGCATGTCGACGCACAAGGAAGACTCCACCGTGGCCGAGACGGCCGACGCAGACGCCACAGAGTCCACAGACCCCACCAAATCCACCGACAGCGCCGACAGCGCCGATCGGCCGGACGAGACAGGCGAGACGGACCGTGGCGAAAACGACGGGGAAACCGACTCTGCCGAGCCCGCCGCGGAATCCACCGACCCGGCGGTTACACCCCGTCGCTGGACACGCCACGCCCGTATCGGGCTTGTCGCCGCGGTCTATCTCGGGGCGTTCGGCCTCGCCGGATTTCTGGGCTGGAAGTTGTGGGAACAGCACACGCTGAATCAAGCCAGCCAGGCTGCCCAACAGACTGCTATCAGTTACGCCCAGGTGTTGACGAGCATCGATTCGAACAACCTGGACCAGAACTTCTCAGAGGTGCTCAACGGCTCGACCGGTGAATTCAAAGACATGTACAGCCGGGACAGCATGAGGCTTCGGCAATTGCTGATCGACAACAAGGCGACTGCCCACGGTGTTGTCGTGGATTCGGCGATCCAGTCCGAATCCAAAAACAAGGTGGTCGTGCTGTTGTTGGTGGATCAGACCGTCAGCAACACGGCGCGCCCCGACGCGCGCAGCGACAGCAGCCGGATGAAGATCACCATGGAGAATGTCGACAACCGTTGGCTTGCAAGCAAAGTCGAACTTCCATAGGAGCTGCAATTATGCGGGTATACAGGGTGGCGGCTGCTGCGGCCGCGATTGCAGTTACGGTGGCGACGGCTCCGGCCGCCTCGGCATCGGCTCAGTCGTTCTGTGGGGAGTTGGGCGGCGACTGGGACGGGCAGTACTGCCGAACGTCTGTGCCGTCCGAGCGCAAGGCGACCCGGGAGATCAGGGTGGCGATACCGGGTGATCTCATCGACAACCCCACCACCAGTTCAGCGATCCGCCCGTACTTACGTGATCTCTTCAACAACTGGCGGGCCAAGGGAGCCTCCATGGTCCAGGACAGCTGGGGCACCGAGGACTTCCAGGTGTTCCGCCACGGTTCCACGTTGAGCGTGGTGTTCCACGAGAAGTACAACTCATCCGGGGTTGAGCTGATGAACGGCTTCCGCACGTTCACGTTCGACATGAACAGCGGGCGGCAGTTGTCGCTGGCCGACATCACCCAGCCGGGCGTAGATCCGCTGGTGGCTATTCCACCGCTGATCGCACCGATCGTTACCGAGGCGCTTGACCGGGCCCGGCCGCCCTACAACCATCCGGGGACGTACCCGTTTACCGTCGACCGCTGGACGCCGCCCACGCCGTTCTCCGGCAATTACGAGGCGTGGGCGCTTACCCCCAACGAGCTCATCCTCTATATGCCGAACTACCCGGTCGCAGCGGACACCCCGATCCGCTACGACAAGCTCAACCAGTGGTCGATGAACGGGGGCGTCATCCAGCCGCACATCCCGCTCGCGGTGCTCAGCCCGATCCTGCGCCCGGAGTTCGGCGGAGCCTAACCCGCGGAGCGCTCGACCTCGACGCCTGTACCCAGGGTCCCATCCTGGGGTATAGATGCAGACATGACTTCCGACAGGATCGGCGCCCCCACCGACGTCACCGCCGAAGCGGACCGTTTTAGCATCTCCGTAGACGGGCAGCGGGTCGGTTTCGCCGAGTTCATCGAGCGTGACGGACGGCGAACCTTTAATCGAACCGAGGTCGCTCCCGCATTCCAAGGTCGTGGGCTGGCAACAATTCTCGTGCGCGAAGCCCTGGAAGCCACCCGCTCTGCCGGCCTGAAGATCGTTCCCCAGTGCTGGATGGTCGCCGAATTCGTCGAGAAGAATCCCGAATTCGCCGACCTGGTCGAGCGCAGCTGATCACCCCGGATTCGCGCAGCCACGCGCAGGCTCAGCTGAGGTACTGGGCGGTGCTACCCGAGAGCGGCATGCCCGGCATGCCCAGCTTTCGGTGATCCCAGCTCCGGAGACGCGACGGCACCACCCGTATACAAATGCGGTTGTTCATCATCTGATCGACAAAAGGTCGCATCTCTTCGGTGTAGGGCCCGGTGTAGCGTTCCCAGACGCTGATGCCGACCCGCAGGTTGGTGTCAGCGTCGTCAATGACCTCGGCCTGTCCATCGATCGATACGCCGCGAAGCGTGTCGTAGGTCTGACCATCCTCGACCATCACGGTGATCGTCGGGTCACGACGCAGATTGACCGCTTTCTGCGACTTGGCCTTGGTCTCGAACCAGATCTCACCGTCCAGCACCGCGTACCACATCGCTACCAGGTGCGGCCGACCGTTTGGAAGCACGGTGGCCAAGGTGGCGGTCCGACTGCGCTCGATGAACTCAGCGATCTCGTCGTCGGACATGACGATTTTCGAACGTTGGTTGTTGCCCACAGTCCCGATACTTTCAGGTTACCGGCAGGGCCGGCAGCCGGGGCGCTCCGAGAAACGCACGCGCCGTATCGGGGGGCGCTACAGCGTGACCGGGGACATGGGCTCCTCCGGCCTTTTGTCGATCCGCCGCCCTTTTTCGATCAGCCTTCCCACCGCAGAGGCCCCCACTTTCGGCCGAGCAGCGTAACCCCTGGTAAATCGGCAGAACCGGCTAAGATAATGTCAGCACTCATGAATACAATTGTTTCGGTGCTTAGCCGAGCAGCGATCGCCGCCGCCGCGTTATCAATTACAGCTGTCGGCCTTTCCGGCGCCGCCGGAGCCCAGCCCCCGCTGCCACCACCACCGCCGCCGCCCGCGGATCCGTTCGCGGTGCCGACCGCCCTGCTCGACACCAACTGTTCTCTAGATCAACTCCTGGCCGCAACAAGAGCGGTCGAGCCGGTTACCTATGGCGAATTGGTCGGCAGGTATCACTCGGAACCGGTGTGGCTGCAACCCGCGATTGTCCGTCACCTCAATCTGCTGTTGGAGAAATCTCCTGCCGACCG
>JBMYXJ010000230.1:0-4990 GCA_049608285.1 Mycobacterium sp.
GGTCGGCCGGGGGCGGTGGTGGTGCATCCTCGACGACGGTCGGCGGCGGTGGCGGGGGCGCGGGCTGGGCGTGTGCCACCGCGGGCAGCGCCAGCGCCGCCATCAACGCTGCAGTAGTAGCGCCCGTCATCGCTGCGAGCCCAAGCGACGTCGGGAGACTCTTACGGCGGTGAGGATAGGCGTCCGGCTGAACCATGGGGAAGAAACTACCGTGTTACGGCCGTGACGCAAGTGCGAGATGCTCACTGAGTGTCGAGTTGAGATATTGCTGAACAAGCTAAACGCCGAGAAGAACCTCTTTGTCTACAGTTGCTGGCATCTGACGACAAACGCGCGGCGCGCGGAAGTGGTGTCTCAGGCTGTGGAGGTCGAGCTCCCTGCAGCGTCAGAACCTTCATCGTGACGGCCCATCTTGCCGCCAGGCGTTGCATACTGGATGCGCTCGGCGTTCCTGCGCGCTGCAGTTTCGTCGAATTACTACTGTCCAGTAACATTGGCCGCACTCGCTGGGTTCAGCGTCGAACACGACAGGAGGGGCCGACGATGGACGTTCTGGTCACAGGATGCGACACCGAGCTGGGTCGCACTGTTGCGGCGGGCTTCTGCGATGACGGCCACCAGGTATTTCTCGCCGGCGGTCGACGCGAAGACCTTGCGATTGCGGCAAAAGACCTTCAGGTCAGCGATTCTCAGGTGCTCGTGTTCGACAACACCGACCCAGCCTCGATCGCGGCGATACACGGTCAAATTCCTGCTCACCTGGATGTAATCGTCAACGTACCGGTCCCAAAGTGCAATGAGCGCGATCCGCGCACCTACACGCTGGCCGACCACGCCACCGAATGGCGTGGCGTCTTCGACACAAACGTGGTCTCGACAGTGCTGACGGTTCAGGTCCTCGGTGACCATCTCCGTTCGGGCGGCTGCGTGGTGACCGTGATCCCCGATCCGGTGCGCGAAGGTAGTGCCCAGGCTGCCGTCAAGGCCGCGATCTCTGAGTGGGCAGCCGGCCAGGCCAACTATTTCGGCACCAGGGGAATCACCGTCAATGCTGTGGCAGCCGGACGCGGGGCAGAACCCGGCTACGACGGGCTGGGCACTACTGCGCCTTCGGTTAGCGCTGAGATCGCCCGGCTGTCGCTGTTCCTGGCCACCCCCGCTGCTCGCCACATCACCGGTCAGACGTTGCACGTCAGTCACGGTGCGTTGGCGAACTTCGGCTAACGGGTGTCGCATCCAGCGGGTCAGATAGCTGCGCTGGAAGGCGTTCAAGCCGCTTCTGACAGCCGATCGGGAGCCAAGTGTGCGCATCGGCCTGCCCAGCTGTACGTGCGGCGGCTAACGTATTCGGTGTACTGAACTGGTAACCAATCAGCGGATCCGTCAAGGAGCAGCGATGAGCCAACCCGGAACTGCAGCAGCTGATCGACACAAAGTGGTGATCATCGGGTCGGGATTTGGTGGGCTGACCGCCGCAAAGGGCCTCAACAGGGCCGACGTCGATATCAAGCTGATCGCCCGCACCACCAACCACTTGTTCCAGCCCCTGCTGTATCAAGTGGCGACCGGCATCATTTCCGAAGGTGAGATCGCTCCAGCGACCAGGGTGATCCTGCGCAACCAGAAGAACGCACAGGTGCTGCTCGGCGACGTGGTTGGGGTCGATTTGAAGACCAGCACCGTTCGCTCCGAACTGCTCGGCCACACGTACGTGACGCCCTACGACAGCTTGGTTGTTGCCGCGGGCGCGGGTCAGTCTTACTTTGGCAACGACCATTTCGCCGAGTTTGCGCCGGGTATGAAGTCGATCGATGACGCACTGGAATTGCGTGGCCGCATCCTGGGAGCATTCGAGCAGGCCGAACGCTCGAGTGACCCGGTACGACGAGAAAAACTACTTACGTTCGTGGTGGTGGGAGCAGGCCCGACGGGCGTGGAGATGGCCGGGCAGATCGCAGAACTGGCCGACCACACACTCAAAGGCACCTTTCGCCACATCGACTCGACCAAAGCTCGGGTGATCCTGCTCGACGCGGCCCCGGCGGTGCTTCCCCCAATGGGTGAGAAGCTCGGCAAGAAGGCTCAGGAGCGCCTGGAGAAGATGGGCGTCGACATTCAGCTCAACGCCATGGTCACCGACGTCGACCGCAACGGAATCACCGTCAAGGACCCCGACGGCACCCTGCGTCGCATCGAATCTGCATGCAAGGTCTGGTCAGCTGGTGTATCCGCCAGCCCGCTCGGCCGCGACCTGGCGGCCCAGTCGGGAGTCGAACTCGACCGTGCAGGGCGGGTCAAGGTGCTGCCGGATCTGTCGATTCCAGGCCATCCCGATGTTTTCGTCATCGGTGATATGGCGGCGGTCGATGGGGTACCAGGCATGGCGCAGGGTGCGATTCAGGGAGCCCACTACGCAGCCAAGGCGATTATCGGCGGGCTCAAGGGCGCCGATCCGGCCCAACGTGAACCATTCAGTTATTTCGACAAGGGATCCATGGCGACGGTGTCGAGGTTCAGCGCAGTGGCCAAAATTGGACCGCTGGAGTTGAGCGGCTACATAGCCTGGCTGGCCTGGCTATTCCTGCACCTGATCTATCTGGTCGGTTTCAAGACCAAGATCGCCACCCTGCTTTCGTGGACGGTGACGTTCCTTGGGCGAAACCGGGGCCAGTTGACCATCACCGAGCAGCAGGCGTACGCGCGAACCCGCATCGAAGAACTCGAAGAGATCGCCGCAGCCGTGCAGGAGACCGAGAAGGCGGCCAGTTAGCGGCCAGGAGGCGTTGAACCTCCTCCGTCTGTTGCAGGAAGGCTTTTCACAGCCGGTGTCCCTGCCAAGTCGTCAGGCAGCCTCCCCCGGCCAGTGCGAGTGTCTCCCCGGCGGCCCCGACATCGCTGCGCGGGTAGTGGAACTCGCTAATACTTGCCGCCGGAGCAGCGATCTCGTCATCGGCGAGTGAGCCGTTGCCCAGCTCGACACGGTGCCGCAGCAGTGGCCTGCCGTCTATGTCCGCGTGCAGCGAACCCGACCAGAACCCTTGGCGTTCACCGGTTCTACCGATCTGAACCCGTTCGACAAACCTGAGTTTGCCCCCATCGGTCAGGTTTATCACCGTCGTCGCGAAGTGCCGCGAGGTCGCGGCCACGATGGTCGGCTCCGGATCGAGATCGAGCTCACCTGCAACGTCGACGGTCCATGTCGCATGCGACTCTGCGGTGACCCGGCCCGGCAGCGTCACCGTCGCCGCAACGGTGCGAAGCCTCAGGGTTGCGCCGGGTTCGACTACCAGGCGGATATGGATCGAGTCGCCCCCCAGCGGGGTCGCGGCCGACGACACCAGGTGAACGGTGTCGGGTTCGGTGCGACGGGCGGCAAGCCCCCCCGTGGACTCGATATGCGGTGGGCGGTCGAGCCTGGCGATGATCACAACGTCGGATCGCACCTACACCGCCTGCGCGAGGTTGAGTTGTTCGCGCACCCACCCCAGTACGGGGGTGGCGGCTGGGTCGGCGGTCAGCGAGATCAGCACCGTAGGGCGCTCGCCACGGACCGTGGCCGAGTCGCGGCGCATGACTTCCAGGTCCGCACCGACGAGCGGTGCAAGGTCGGTTTTGTTGACGACCAGTAGATCCGAGTACGTCACGCCCGGCCCTCCCTTGCGGGGAACCTTGTCGCCGCCGGCAACGTCGATCACGAAGATCTGCGCGTCGACCAGACCGGAGGAAAAAGTGGCGGTGAGGTTGTCGCCGCCGGACTCCACCAGGATCAGCTCGAGGTCGCCACCGGTCCCTATGTGGGCGGCCACTAGGTCGTCGATGGCGTCCAGGTTGGCGGTGATGTCGTCGCGGATCGCGGTGTGCGGGCATCCTCCGGTTTGCACAGCGGCGATCCGATCGTCGGGTAACACGGCGTTGCGGCGCAGGAAATCTGCGTCCTCGGTGGTGTAGATGTCGTTGGTCAGCACCGCCAGGGACAGCTCGTCGCGGAGCTGTCGGCACAGCGCGGCCACCAGGGCCGTTTTTCCCGAGCCGACCGGGCCCCCGACACCGATGCGTAGAGGCTCCCCCGGCTGACGGGTCCGGCGGGGGCGATCCGGGTGGCCGTGCGGCTGGTCGACCGAATCAGACGAGAGGAAGTGTGGTGGCATTGGAGGCACGGCAGGCGTCTTTCTGTGTGATCCGCGGATTACGACGCGAAGAGGGGACGTTCGCGTGTGGTGTGTCGTTGGGCGAGGACGTCCAGCAGTGGGTCGGAGAGGTCGGCGAGACCCTTGGCGGCTTCGCCGGCGGTCTGCTCACATAGCTGGGACAGCTCGAACGTCAGTGCTGCGACATCACCGGGATCCAGTGCCAGCAGCCGTTGCGCTGCTGTCGCCGAACCAGTCATCGTTGTGTAGACCAGTGACAGCGCGGTGTGTTCGGCGGCCAGGCCGCTCACGGCACCCACCGCGCCC
The DNA here is from genome assembly GCA_049608285.1 of Mycobacterium sp. Taxonomy (GTDB): domain Bacteria; phylum Actinomycetota; class Actinomycetes; order Mycobacteriales; family Mycobacteriaceae; genus Mycobacterium. The sequence goes on from JBMYXJ010000230.1 coordinate 4,455, forward strand.
GCGGCCACGGCCAGGTGCGGGGTGAGGCCCAGTTCATCCCAATCACGGTTGGGCCAGATGCGGCGGGCCAACCGGACGAGTCCGCGCCCCTGCACTCGGGACGCGCGGCGTGCGGCGGGAGCCGGCGTGCGAGCATCGGTCTCGGTATCGCCACTGGCCCCGGCGGCAGCAGACAGGGCGCCGACGTGCACCGCAGCCGCGAGCGAGGCGGTGACCAGGCCGTGGGTACATATCCTGCGTCGCAGGTACGCGCGCAGCGTGACCACGTCAGTGACTAGAGCGCTGGTCACTGCCTCTTCGATGCCCCCGGAGTGCACATGGCCCCCGGTCGGTAGCCGGGAGTCGGATAAGGCGAGCAACGCGCCAAAGCTCGTCGAATTCGACATCAGAACAGGAAGTATCGCTGTGCCATCGGCAGTTCGGTGGCGGGTTGTTCGTGCCAGACCTCACCGTCGATGCGCACCGTGAAGGTGTCGGGATCCACCGCGATGTCGGGGGTGGCGTCGTTGAGCGGCATCTGCGCCTTACCGATTCCG
>JBMYXJ010000231.1:0-4990 GCA_049608285.1 Mycobacterium sp.
CCACCGGTGGCTGCCGGTGACCTCTCGCCCGTGCAACGCTGCCACCGGTGGGTCGAATGTTTTGAGCACCGACAGAGCCGACACGTCGATGCGCCCGACGGTGAGTCCGACCGCGTGGCGGCGCAGGTGGTCGGCGAGCGCTTCGATCTCAGGCAGTTCGGGCATGTCGGTCAGCGGGCCTCGACGACGAGCGAGAGCAGCCAAGTCACGCAGGACAACACGATGGCCGCCCAGATCGCCGTCCACCAGAAGTCGTCAATGAACAGGCCCCAGTGCGTGGTGTGCTCAGTGATCCATGAGGTGATCCACAGCATGAATGCGTTGATGACGATGTGTATCAAGCCAAGCGTCAGCACGTACAGGGGGATCGAGATGACTTGCACCACCGGCTTGATGATGGCGTTGACCAGTCCGAAGATCACCGCCACGACGAAGATGATGCCGACCCTGGACGCTGGCGAGTCACCGCCGACGAAGTAGATCCCGGGTACTACGAGCGTTACCACCCACAAAGCAAGCCCGGTCAGTGCGGCACGCACCAGAAACAATCCCATGTCTTCCATGATCCACCCACGCAGCCGCTTCAGGGTCCAGCGGGACGGCGATACCGTGGCCACAACGCCTGCCCGCCGGGCTCACTATCGTCCACGTCGACGTCAGGGGCCACGGCTGGAACTCGGCCGGATCGGCGTCGAGGTTTCCGCTACTGTGCCAATCACACGTGTTACGAGCAGGAGGCAATGTGCGGTTCACCTACGCCGAAGCCATGACCGACCCGACGTATTACATCCCGCTGGCCAAGTCCGCCGAAGCCGCTGGCTATCACGCTATGACGATCCCCGACAGCCTCGCCTACCCCTTGGAGTCGGATTCCACCTACCCCTACACGCCGGACGGCAACCGTGAGTTTCTCGACGGCAAGGAGTTCATCGAATCATTCGTGTTGACCGCCGCGCTGTGTGCGGTGACGACGACGCTGAGGTTCAACCACTTCGTGCTCAAGCTGCCGATCCGCCCCCCTGCACTGGTCGCTAAACAGGCCGGCTCACTGGCGGCGCTCTTCGACAATCGGCTCGGCCTGGGCGTCGGCACAAGCCCATGGCGCGAGGACTATGAGTTGATGAACGTGCCATTCGCCAGACGTGGCAAGCGGATGGACGAGTGTATCGACATCATCAGAGGCCTCACGTCCGGCGAGTATTTCGAGTATCACGGCGAGTTCTACGACATCCCCACAACGAAGATGGCCCCCGCGCCTTCGAAGCCGATTCCGATCCTCATCGGTGGGCATGCCGACGCAGCGCTGCGACGAGCCGCCCGCAACGACGGCTGGATGCACGGCGGTGGTGATCCTGAAGAGCTCGACGCGCTTATCGGAAAGCTCAACCACTTCCGCGAGGAGCAGGACCGCAGCGGGCCTTACGAGATTCACGCCATCTCCATTGATGCCTACACCCCCGACGGCATCAAGAGACTCGAGGACAAGGGTGTCACCGATGTCATCGTCGGTTTCCGGATCCCCTACATCATGGGGCCAGACACCGAGCCGCTCGACGACAAGATCCGTAACCTCGAGATGTTCGCCGAGAACGTCATCGCCAAGGTGTGATGACGGCTCAGCGGTGACCCGGCGAGGCGGCGAGGTCGTGAGCTTCAGTGCTGCCGAAGCGGTGGTCGGATCGCGCCGTCGGGATTGACGAGCGCGTCGCTGAGCGGCCGCCGAACAAAATGCCTATTCTCGGCGCATGACCGAGGCCGAGCACGAGGACATCGTTGTCATCCACACCGACGGCGGATGCAGACCCAATCCGGGTCCTGGCGGCTGGGGGGCGGTGCTGCGTCAGCGAGGGCACGTTCGCAGGATGTATGGCGGGGAGTCCGGCGAGACGAGCAACAATCGGATGGAGCTGACCGCCCCGATCATGGCTCTGGAGGCACTGACGAGGGTTGTGGCGGTACACCTCTACACCGACAGCACATACGTTCGGAACGGCATCACCAAATGGGTCCACGGCTGGGAGCGCAACGGCTGGAAGACCGCCACGAAGCAGCCGGTGAAAAATGTTGATCTCTGGAGACGCCTGCAGGATGCCTGCGCGCGGCACCAGGTCGAATGGTTCTGGGTGAAAGGGCATTCAGGCGTAGCGGACAACGAATTGGCTGACGAACTGGCGACCCAAGGTATGCAGGAAGCGATCATGGCCTCGGATGATTCTGGCCGTGGGCTGTCAACGCCGCCCCGAGCCTCAAGCCCCGAACGCCGAACGCCGAGCGCTCCTATTCCCAACTGACCCCGTCGGGCATCTTGTCGGTCCGCAATCCGCGCCAGCTCGGTTGGCGCAGTCGACCCTCGGCGGTGCGCTCGCTGTAACGGACCTCCCCCACCAATTCCGGACGCACGAATGTCACCCCCATGGAATCTCGCTTCGGAAGTGCTGTGACAAAGGGCGATTCGTCGGTCTGCAACGTTGCGAGTGTCTTCCTGAGCTTGGCGAGTTCCTTGTCGGTGAAGCCGGTTCCCACCCGTCCGACGAACTGCAAGCCGCCCTGGCTGGGGATGCCGAGCATCAATGCACCGATCCCATTGCTGCGACCACCGGTCCCCTTGCGCCAGCCGCCGATCACCACCTCTTGGGTGTTCCAGATCTTGTCCTTGATCCACGACGATGACCGTCGGCCTGGCTGGTATGTAGAGTCCCGTTTCTTGGCGACGACGCCTTCCCACCCTCCGGCTTTTGCCACCTCGAGCGCCTCGGATCCGTCGCCATCGATCGGATCCGGGACGATCAAGCCGCCACTTCGAGCGAGCGCCTCGAGCAGCCGCCGGCGGTCAGAGTACTTGGCTCGTAACAACGATCGGCCGTCAAGGTTGAGGATGTCGAAGGCCCAGAACTCCAGCCGGGTCGAGCGGGCACGGTTCTGCATATCACCGAAACTGGGGACACCTGACTCATCGAGCGCCACCGCTTCACCGTCGAGGATCACGTAGTGGTCTGCCAGATCAGCTGCCAGCGCCTTCAGTTGCGGGTACTCGTCAGTGACGTCGCGTCCCCGTCGCGACCGCAGCGTGAGCGTGCCACGGTCTGCTTCGATGAGCAAACGATAACCGTCCCACTTGCCCTCGAAGGCCCACTGCGCACTGTCAAGTCGTGTAACCGAGCCCTCGGTTGCCAACATCGGTGCGAGATCCGCTGCGGTTGGGCGTATCTGGTCCTTCATCCGGTGCGCGAGCCAGTTCTTGCCTTCTGTCTGGATTAGCGCGTACCGGCCCTGGATTTTCTTGCCGTGCAGCCTGACGATCACTTCTCCGCCCGTGTCCGGCCCGTCCGGTGGGTTGTCGTTGAATTTCTCGGTCTCATAGGTGCCGGTGTCCCACACCTCGACATCTCCACCCCCATACTCGCCCTTGGGGATCTCCCCGGCGAAAGTGAGATACTCCATCGGATGGTCTTCGGTGTGGATGGCGAGACGGTTCACCGCCGGCGTATCGGGCAGGTTCTTCGGCACTGCCCAACTGACCAGCACACCGTCGCGTTCCAGTCGGAAATCGTAATGAAGTCGCCTGGCGTGGTGTTCCTGAATCACGAACTTGTCGTTGCCACCGACGCGTGGCGCTCCGCCGGGAATCGGCTCCGGCGTCTTCGCGGCATCGCGCATGCCGCGGTACATCGTCAAGCGATCCGCGACAGGGAATGCGTCGTCTAGATCGGCGAGCAGATCACCGTCGGAGTCCAACCGGTCGAGTACCTCGTCGAAAGTCAGTTGCCGTAACTTCGGATCGGCGATCTCTTCCCATGTCCGTGGCGCGGCCACGGTCGGATACTCCTGCCCTCTAAGCGAATACGGGGCAATCGTGGTCTTGTTGGGATTGTTCTGACTCCAGTCCACGAACACCTTGCCCACGCGCAAACTCTTGGTCATCGTCGCGGTAACTTGCTCTGGCATCGCCTGTGTCAGCTGTTGGGCCACCCTCTTGGCCAGCACCGACGCACCCCGCGAGCTGATCGGATCCGCCAGCCGAACATACAGATGCAGCCCCTTGCTTCCGCTGGTCAGCGGGAAGGCCGTCAGGCCGATGTCAGAGATCAGGTCGCGAACCTCATAGGCCACCCGGCCGAGCTGCCTCATGCTCACGCCGTCGCCGGGATCAAGGTCGAACACGATGCGGGTTGCGGGACCCTCCGTGCCGCCCACGCTATCCAGAAAACGCCACTGCGGCACATGCACTTCCAGGGCGGCCTGCTGAGCGATCCACGCCAACCCCTCCACCGTGTCGATGACCGGATAAGTGGTGGTTCCCGACCTGTGCGCAATGGCGCGGCGCGCCAACCAGTCCGGAGCCGAGGAAGCCAGCTGCTTTTCGAAGAACGACGCTTCTTCGACGCCGTTGGGCCAACGCTTGCGCGTCGCAGGCCGTCCCGCGATGTGGGGCAGCATCGCTTCGGCAACGTTGAGGTAATAGTCGAAGACTTCCGCTTTGCGAGTACCTGTGGACGGGTACAGCACCTTGTCCGCGTTCGTCAGCGTCACCCGCCCGTAGCGATCCACCAGTCCACGTTATAAGGCGTGTAGGCCTTCCGGGCGCCGGTACCGTCGATACGGTGAGGGCACTGGTCATCGGCGAGGCGTTGATTGACATCGTGGAACGGGAAGTTGGGGCAGTCACCGAGCATGTCGGTGGCAGTCCTCTCAATGTTGCAGTCGGATTGGCGCGGCTCGGCCGAGCCACCGACTTTCTGACCTACATCGGCAACGATGCCCACGGGAAGCAGATCCGCGAGTATGCGAACTCCGCCGGGGTGCAACTTGTTCCGGGAAGTCAAGTCGCTAGGCACACACCCACTGCACGGGCTGCGCTCGACGCCGAGGGCTCGGCGTCCTACACCTTCGACATCGACTGGCAGTTGACGGGTACTCCGCAGGTAGCGCCGCCGCTGATCGTACACACCGGCTCGATCGCGAGTGTGCTCGAACCTGGTTGTCTGGCGAC
>JBMYXJ010000232.1:0-4972 GCA_049608285.1 Mycobacterium sp.
AAATGCCCGCCATCCGAAGATGGCGGGCAGGGGTGTAACGCTGGTTGCAGGTTGCGCGTGAACCTATAACAGCGCACCGTTCTGGTTATATAGGTGGGGGCGGTGGGGCTTCGTCGTGCGCTAGGGCCAAATCCACTCTTATAAGCGCCGTGCCCCAGGGCTAGGTGAGCAGGTAGACGAACAGGTGGATTAGACGCAACCGATAGGCTTCGCCCACCTAAGTGGCTGCACCAATCCATACACAGGGTTCGGCCGCCAACGCCAATAAGTGAACTCGCCGCTGAAGTCGTGGCTAGCCACAATGGACTTCACAATGCCAGCGGGATCACCGTCGTAGGGCGAGCTGGACCAGGCCGCGTTGGCCTCCACGACCAAGATGTGCCCGGTGTCGGTGAAGCCAAGGTCTAACGTGAAGCCAGGCGGCCGGTCCACGTCCGGGTCTTCCAGCAGGGCTTGCACCACTTCCTGCATCCGGTCAACGTCATTCGCCGTTCCTGGCGTGAAGTCCTCATGATCGGAGGCCAGTCCGTCGACGCAGTACCAACTGTGTGCAGTCACCTGGTCGTGGGCTATCCAGAAACGACACTCGCGGGTGAAGTTCACAACTTCGCTGAGTTGCATCAACGTCCCGCCGGGCACGTGTAGTTGCCGCAGGGTGGTCGCCAAATGCTTTCGGTGAAACACCGTCGCGGGGAAGCTATCCAGCTTGGCCTCGGGGAGTTTTACATGTACCCGTTCGTCAGGGTCAGCATCGAGGTTGTCGGTGATGTCCTCAACCCGGGTGACGGCGATGACACGCTGCTTGTACTTCCATGGCAGTGCTTCCATCCATCGGTGTCCGCATAGGGTCAGGGGTAGGCGGATGCCTGATTGGTAGACGCAGGCGACCCACGCACCCGGCGCCCACCAAATTGTGTCCTCGGCGGTGTCGGGGTCGATGTCGAATCCGAAGTCTTGTACCGCGCCATAGTCGGCGAAGTGCGCGGCCAGCCAGTTGCGGTGAGTCACGATCCGAAACGGCCTGTCCATCCCCCAATTATCCCACGAACAGGTCGACGCACATGGCTACGTACATCGCGACGATTATCACGACGGCGATGGCAGCCCATTTGTCGATGGTGGAGTCGCCCTTATCGGGGTGCTCGTCTATCACGTGAGCAGTCCATCATCGCCATTTCGTGCTTGGCTAGCGCGGCGTGATTGTCCTCGCGCATCCGCTGCAGGCCGCTCAGCGTGTAGCCCCTGCCTTTGTCAGGGTTGCAGTCGGGGCAGTAGATGCGATCACTGCCCGGGGCCAGAGTTCCTGAGATGGCGAACCTGGCGCATTCAACACAGTTCACTGGCGGAGCCATGCGTCGAGGGTGGGGCGGGATACACCCAGCTCGGCGCAGATCTGGGTTTTCGGGACACCTTCGGCGCGGGCGCTGCGGGCCATCACTTGGGCGATCCGGGTGGCTTCCTTGGTGGCGGCGAGCAGCTTCTCGCGTTTCTTCCCGGCGGCGATGCGTTCGAAGATGGTGTAGTGAGCAAGCGTAGGCATTAGGCCGACACCCGTCCGTGGATCGGCACGTACTCGCCTTGATGCGATTGGCCGCAATCCCACATCGTCATATCGGGGGTGATCGTCGTCCCTGGCCCGTACTCGCAGCGGTCACACTGGTAGGTCACCTTGTGCCCGATGGGAACTTCCGTCGCCCGGCCCGGAATGTATGTGCCGCTGGGATTGGTGCATCCCGCAGGCGGGTCCGTTTCGTCGTATGTACCGTCAGCCAGCGCCTGCTTGCATGCCGGGTTAGAGCAGCCCGCAAGGTTCGGCGCCGACAATACGGTTTCCGTTTCCCACGTCACGGCGAGCATCTGGGCATCGCACTCAACACACTTGCCCTCGCTGTTGATGCGGTGGTGCTGGCACTTCTGGGATTCGTACATGTAAGCCACCTTACACGATAATTAGGCCCAGAGGTAGACGAACAGCGCCATGAACATGCCCACCGTCAACGCGACAGTGATAGCCGCCCACATATCAATCTCGCTGTCACCCTTATCGGTGTGCCTCATCGGCGCGGCTTCAGCGCGAACAGGCGATGAATTGGATCGCAGCTAGGTTTGATGGTGTTGGACACGTGGGCGGCAAGCAGGAACGCTGCGCCGCGCACGATCCAGGGGTGGCGCAGCATGGCGCGGTCAGCCGACTCAGACAGCAGTTCGCCGTCCTCGGCTGATAGTTCGTAGACGATGATGCCGGCGGCTAGTGTCAGCCATGCTCGATCCCCTGCGCGCATCAGTCCTCCCCGGCCCGGTCGAACATCCCATCGGTTTCGATCAGCAGTCCCGACGTGACCCAGCCGGGTTGGTTCGGCGCGGTGTACACCCACGATGCAGACTCGATGTCGCCGTCGGCCACCCGCTCTAATCCCATGACCACAACGAACCCGCTCAACGTCCAGCCATCGCCGCATGAATCCAGAAGGCATTGCAGCGCCCGCTCCACAAGTTGAGCCGGGGTCAGCGTCATCGGGCTAGCCGTCGTCGTCCAACAGTCCCAGGCGGCGCATACCGCGCCGATCCCCCTCGATGCGCTCGATGCGTTCGGTACGTACCTCCTCATGCAGACCGTCGATGGACTGGCGCAGCCCCCGGAGCTCCTCGCGCTGTTCCTTCGCGAACCTGTCGAACACGTCGCGAAATAGCCCCCCGGAACCGTTCTGTAACTGCTGCTCGGCCCTGCCCGCCTGCCTCTCAGCGTTGCCCGCTTTACGGCTGCCCTGCAATGAGATAGCCAGGTTTGCCAGCGTGATGATCGCTAGACCCGCCAACCCGATCAAGGTATCCGGCTCGTACATCAGTCAAGGGTGCCGTCCGCGCGCTGCTTCCTGACCACAGTCGCCGCCGTCCCGGTCGCCGAGATCGCGAACACCGCAGCGCACACACCCAGCCACAGCGGAACTTGTTCAGCGGCAACGACGTCGTATCCGACAAGCAGCGCCAGGGCGGCCGTCGCAATCGAATACAGCCACTGCCTGACCTTTGGCGTCATCAACCGGTCCACGATGCATCTCCAATGCTGTTGTACGTTAAGGGTCATACGCCCGCTAGAGCACAGGTTGGCGCCAGAGGCTCTAGCGGGGCCTAGCTAGGCGGCGAGTCGGTCTGCGGTCAGGACACTTTCGAGGTGCCGCGTGGCCGGTGCGAGACTGAAGATGTTGTGCGCGTCCATGTCGATAGCGAATCCGATACCGTCCACGATGGCGCGGAAGATGGCCCACACTTCAGGGCCGAAATTGGTGACGAGTTCACCCATTTGCTCAGCCAGTGAATCTTTGCCGGTCAGCCGACCGCGGGCGACGGCAAGATAGACGGCCTGCTTCATCTCTCCTGCGTTGTCGCGTTTCTTGTCGGCGTAGAGGTCTTTGCGTCGGCTAGCTTCTGCCACGCCGGGAAGTGCGGCCGGTAGGCAGTCGGGGTCGAGCCCTTCGGAATCGGCGTCGGGGGGGTCGGTGATCCATGACGCCACAATCCCTCTTGGCCGACGTGGCGACCCGAAGTGGACGCCGCCGCGAAAGTTGGCGTAGGCCGGTACGCCCTGGTGGTCGATGACGTTGTGCTGCAGATAGTCCGACGTGATGATCGCGCCTTGAGAATGCGAAGCGATACACCAGGGCACACCGGGCGGTTTGACGTGGTGCACGATGCGATTCAGCTCGTCGAGGCCGCTACGGTTGTTGAACGGGATACTCGCGGCGTCATAGCCGACGCCCTGCACCACCGCCTTACCCTGTTGCTGCAACGGCAGCGCACACCAATACGCTGGCCCGGTATCCCAGGTGCCCAGATGCCCTGACACGGTGATGATCCACGGCAACTGTTCAGCAGGCGGCGGCTCCAACAGCCCCATCTGCTTCTTGCAAGCCCAGTTCAGAATGCCGAGTTGATTAACGTCAGGACCAGGGCGTCCCTTAAATGCAACCTGATAGTGAATGTTGGTTTGCCACTGCCGCAACGCCACACCGAACTCGATGGTGTATTCGTCGGTGTCGCCCAAGCCGCGCCCATAAGAGAACCGACCAAGGTACTTCTTGGCGGCGGGGATGTCCCGGTCTCTATCCCCTACGTTCTGTGCTGGCACCCAGACCATTTTGTGCTCGCTTTCTGTGGTACCGGCGCAGTGCTTCCTGCCTCTTGCACTCACGACACCTACGCCCGTTGCGTCCCATGCTTTGAGGAAGCGTGTTCTCGGGCGTGAACTCATGGCCCTGCTTGCAGTGAGTCTTGCGCGCATTTTGGTGGACGCCATGCCGCACACGGTCGAGGTTGTTCTCGCTGCGAGTACCCCACCGCAGGTTTGATGGCCGATTGTCGGTGGCATCACCGTTGTTGTGGCAGATTTCCATACCGTTCGGCCTCGGCCCCAGGAACGCTGTCGCCACTAGGTGATGTACGTAATGCTTCTTATTGAAACTCAGTCGGACGAATAGGTGGCGACTTCGTTTCCCGTTAGACGTTTGTCGCAGGACTTGGCCCTTGCGTGGGCGGGGCGTGCCGCCCTTGCCACCCACAAAACGGTCGAGACTTCTGATTCGACCTTGATCACTAACTTCGTAGGAACCCTCGTATCCGACTACTGGGCGCCATTCTTCTTGGGTAGCATTCACTGCTAGCCCTCCTATTCTGCTGATACCAGATGGGTGGGTCAGAGGCCGGGATGCGTTGACGCGCACCCGGCCTCGCTTGTTATTCTACCTTGTCCCGCAGCGTATTCCGCAGTTCAGCGACAGCATCGACCAACGTCTTGCCATCCAGTTGGCTCCAGCCGCGCAGCGTCGGGCCGCGTAGTTGCCGCAGAATCTCTATCAGTAGTTCGCGGTCATCCCAATCATCTGGGAAACGCTTCACCGGAGGCGGTGAACCCGGTTCGCCGGGGAATAGGTAGCCGTCAATATCCTTCTGGATTTCGCCACGGAACCAGTCCATG
>JBMYXJ010000233.1:0-4971 GCA_049608285.1 Mycobacterium sp.
CGACCAGGTCTACCGTGAGGCGGACGACACTGAGTCCGTGGAAATCGGTGGTTCGGGCCGCAACGCCTCCCGAGGCAGGCGTGCGCAGGGCGAGCCCGGCCGCGCGGTGAGTGCGGGTGTCATCGAGGGCCGCGACACCTCCAACATGCCGCGGGCCGAGCTGGCTGACCTCATCAAAGACCTCAGTGCGCAGATGATGGCCGCTGCTCGGGATCTCCAGTTCGAGTTGGCCGCCCGCATCCGCGACGAAATCGCCGACCTGAAGAAAGAACTTCGTGGCATGGATGCCGCCGGTCTCCAGTGACTCCACGCCATTTGTATGCGCCGGTCTCCAGTGACTCCACGTCGTATGTATGCCGCCGGTCTCCAGTGGCGTGTCGTCAGACAGCGGTCAAACGCACTCCGGTTGCGGGCATCTGCGCTCGCGTCCGCAGATGTGAGGTTTGGCGACACCGCTGTGGCCCAGCTAGGAGCCTTGGGCGCCCAATGTAGTTCGCGGGGCTGGGCTTTGGATGTAACCGCCGTCACGAAATGGCCGCGATGGTGACCTTCGCGGCGCAAAAAGGGGCCAATCCTGGGCAAACACGGTCTCGGTGTCGTGATTCGGACCCGTGCCCGGCTCATACCGGGTTAGTGTCTGTGGCGTTGCACCTGACGCTGGGAGGAATGGATGAGCACCTATCAAGCCGTAGTGGTTGGTACGGACGGGTCGGATTCGTCGTTTCGGGCCGTAGATCGCGCAGCTCAGATCGCCGCCGGGGCTGATGCGAAGCTCATCGTCGCGACGGCCTACTTCCCGCAGGCCGAAGATCAGCAGGGTTCTAACGCGCTCAAGGACGAGAGCTACAAGCTGCAAGGGAGCGCCCCGATATACGACATCCTGCAGGACGCGCGGGATCGCGCCAAAGCTGCCGGGGCCAAGGATATCGAAGAGAAGGCCGTCGTCGGAGCACCTGTGGAAGCTCTTGTCGAGCTGGCCGAGGAAGTGGGCGCCGACCTGTTGGTGGTCGGCAATGTTGGACTGAGCACGGTGGCCGGGCGGTTGCTCGGCTCAGTTCCCGCCAATGTGGCGCGGCGGTCCAAGTCCGACGTGCTGATCGTTCACACTTCCTAAAACCGAGCTCACACTCGGTCGTCCCTGGGGCGGCACTTTGGCAGCCCGGGTCGCCGCACATCAGGCGCCGGACGCTCCGGCAACGTTGTAGTTTGCCTCGGAACTACCAGCCGCGTTCGCGCCATTCCGCTAGGTGCGGCCGTTCTACACCGAGCGTGGTGTCGTCGCCGTGACCGGGATAGATGGCTGTGCCGTCCGGGTATCGCGCGAACACTTTCGTTTCGAGGTCGTCTATCAATGACGTGAACTCATCTGGGTTTGTTGTCCGTCCAGGACCACCGGGAAACAGACAATCGCCGGTGAATAGCTGGACCTCATCGCCGGCGGCCGGACCGGACATCGCCAGTGCAACCGAGCCAGGCGTGTGGCCGCGCAGGTGGATGACGTCGAAGCTGAGCTCGCCCACGTTGACAGTGTCACCGTCGGACAGCAATAGATCCGGGGTGACGGGCAGCGGTCCGGCATCCAATGGGTGAGCGGCGGTCGGGGCGCCGGTAGATGCGGCGACCTCCGATAGCGCCATCCAATGGTCCGGGTGCTGGTGGCTGGTGACGATCAACGACACCTTGGGCGCGTACCGTGCGATCAGCTCGAGCAGGGTTTCGGGGTCGTTGGCGGCGTCGATGAGCAGGGTCTCACCGGTCCGGGAACACGTGACTAGGTAAGCGTTGTTGTCCATGGGGCCGACGGACACCTTGAGGATCGAGGCACCCGGAAGGGTGCGCCGAGCCGGTTTTCCGGGCTCAACGTGTCCGCTGTAATGGTCATCGACGACGGTCATGGTGATCTACGTTACTTTCCGCCGTTACGGCCACGCCGAGGCCATCGTGAACGCTGACCGATAGCTGGCTCGGGGTTTGTCGGTGGCGGCACCTAGCATGGGTCTGTCGTGCGCCACAAGGGTGACGCGGACCTACTGAATGAGAACTGTGAGTGACCGTGCGGGAGAACTGTGAGTGACCGCGTGAGAAGCGTGAGTGACCGCGCGGGAGAACTGTGAGTGACCGCGTGAGAAGCGTGAGTGACCGTGAGGAAGGACGGAGTTGGCTGACCGCCTGATCGTCAAGGGTGCCCGGGAGCACAACCTGCGCGGCGTCGATCTCGACTTGCCGCGTGAGGCGCTGATCGTGTTCACCGGTCTGTCGGGTTCTGGCAAATCCTCCCTGGCGTTCGACACAATCTTCGCCGAGGGGCAGCGTCGCTACGTGGAGTCGCTGTCGGCCTATGCGCGGCAATTCCTCGGGCAGATGGATAAGCCTGACGTCGACTTCATCGAGGGTCTTTCACCTGCGGTATCCATCGACCAGAAGTCCACCAACCGCAACCCGCGCTCGACTGTCGGCACAATCACCGAGGTCTATGACTATCTGCGGCTTCTCTACGCCCGAGCGGGCACGCCGCACTGCCCGGTGTGCGACCAGCGCATCGCCCGCCAGACTCCCCAGCAGATCGTCGATCAGGTCCTTGCCATGGACGAGGGGCTGCGATTTCAGGTGCTCGCGCCGGTGGTCCGAACCCGCAAGGGGGAGTTCGTCGACCTGTTCGACAAGCTCAACACACAGGGCTACAGCCGGGTCCGGGTCGATGGCGTGGTGCACTCCCTGGCAGACCCGCCGAAGCTGAAGAAACAGGAGAAGCACGACATCGAGGTGGTCGTCGATCGCTTGACCGTCAAGGCTAGCTCCAAGCAGCGTTTGACCGACTCAGTGGAAACTGCGCTAAACCTTGCCGACGGCATCGTGGTCCTGGAGTTCCCCGACGACCGAGACCAAGAGACCGACGTTCCCCGCGAGCAGCGGTTCTCAGAAAAGCTCGCTTGTCCGAACGGCCACCCGTTGGCCGTCGATGACCTCGAGCCCCGGTCGTTCTCATTCAACTCGCCCTACGGGGCGTGTCCGGAGTGTGTCGGTCTGGGCATCAAGAAAGAAGTCGACCCCGATCTCGTGGTGCCCGACTCTGACCTAACGCTCGCGGAGGGAGCCATCGCGCCCTGGGCAATGGGACACACCGCCGAATACTTCACCCGAATGTTGTCCGGACTGGGCGACCAGTTGGGGTTCGATGTCGACACCCCGTGGAAGAAGCTTCCCGTCAAGGCGCGCAAGGCGATTCTCGAGGGCTGCGACGAGAAGGTGCACGTGCGGTACAAGAACCGCTACGGTCGCACACGGTCTTACAACGCTGACTTTGAGGGCGTCATGGCGTTCCTGCACCGTCGCATGGAGCAAACCGACTCCGAACAGACCAAGCAGCGCCTCGAAGGCTTCATGCGTGACGTGCCATGCCCCGAATGCGACGGCACCCGGCTCAAACCAGAAATCTTGGCAGTCACATTGACGGCCGGGGATTTCGGCGCCAAGTCGATTGCGAAGGTAGCGGAGCTGTCGATCGCCGAGTGCGCGGAATTTCTCAACGCGCTCACTCTGGGGACCAGAGAACGGGCGATCGCCGGCCAGGTACTCAAGGAGATCCAGTCTCGGCTGGGGTTTCTCCTCGACGTCGGCTTGGAGTATCTTTCACTGTCCCGTGCCGCCTCGACGCTGTCCGGGGGTGAGGCGCAACGCATCCGGTTGGCCACGCAGATCGGGTCCGGCCTGGTCGGCGTGCTCTACGTGCTCGACGAACCATCGATCGGGCTGCATCAGCGTGATAACCGCAGGCTGATAGACACCCTGGTGCGGCTGCGCGATCTGGGCAACACTCTCATCGTGGTCGAACACGACCTCGACACCATTGCCCACGCTGACTGGGTCGTCGACATCGGCCCGGCCGCCGGCGAGCACGGTGGCGAAATTGTGCACAGCGGACCATACGAGGACTTGCTCAAGAACTTGAATTCGATTACTGGCGACTATCTTTCGGGAAAGCGGGAGATCGACGTTCCCGCGTTGCGGCGGCCGGCCGAGCGCAAGCGTCAGCTCACGGTGGTCGGCGCGCGAGAGCATAACCTGCGCGAGATCGATGTGGCCTTCCCGCTGGGGGTGCTCACCTCGGTGACCGGCGTCTCCGGATCCGGCAAGTCGACACTGGTCAACGACATCTTGGCGTCCGTATTGGCCAACAAGCTCAACGGTGCGCGGCAGGTGCCCGGCCGACACACCCGAGTGACCGGTTTGGACAAGGTCGACAAATTGGTTCGGGTCGACCAGTCGCCGATAGGCAGGACGCCGCGTTCCAACGCCGCGACCTACACCGGGGTGTTCGACAAGATACGCACACTGTTCGCAGCGACGACCGAAGCCAAGGTCCGTGGTTATCAACCCGGGCGGTTCTCCTTCAACGTCAAGGGCGGCCGCTGTGAGGCGTGCTCCGGTGACGGCACCATCAAGATCGAGATGAACTTTCTTCCCGATGTATATGTCCCGTGCGAGGTCTGCCAGGGGGCCCGCTACAACCGCGAAACCCTCGAGGTCCACTACAAGGGCAAGACCATCGCCGAGGTGCTCGATATGTCCATCGAGGAGGCCGCAGAGTTCTTCGCGCCGATCACGTCCATCCACCGGTACCTGAAGACGTTGGTCGACGTTGGGCTCGGCTACGTCAGGCTGGGCCAGCCGGCCCCCACGCTGTCCGGCGGCGAGGCACAGCGTGTGAAGCTGGCGTCAGAGTTGCAGAAGCGCTCCACCGGGCGCACGGTATACATCCTGGACGAGCCGACTACCGGGTTGCACTTCGAAGATATCCGCAAACTCTTGATAGTGATCAACGGCCTTGTCGACAAAGGCAATACGGTCATTGTGATCGAGCACAATCTGGACGTTGTGAAAACAGCGGATTGGGTCATTGATATCGGCCCTGAGGGCGGCGATGGCGGCGGTGAGGTCGTGGCAACAGGCACGCCCGAAGACATCGCCAAA
>JBMYXJ010000234.1:0-4962 GCA_049608285.1 Mycobacterium sp.
CGCCCGCTGGCCATCGTGGGACCGACCGGCACAGGCAAGTCAGAGCTGGCGTTAGCCGTGGCCGAGAAATTTGCCGCTGAGGTCCCCGCCGAGGTGGTCAACGCCGATGCGATGCAGCTCTACCGCGGCATGGATATCGGCACCGCGAAACTGACGGTGGAGCAACGTTGCGGCGTCGCCCACCACCAGCTCGACGTTCTCGAGGTCACCGACGCCGCCAGCGTCGCGCGCTACCAGCAGGCTGCGTCGGCCGCCGTCGAAGCCATCGCCGCTCGGGGGGCGCTGCCGATCGTGGTCGGCGGGTCCATGCTCTACATCCAGTCGCTGCTCGATGAGTGGTCGTTCCCGGCCACCGACCCTGCAGTGCGGGCCAGTTGGGAGAGGCGTCTCGCCGAGGTCGGGACAGCCGCCCTGCATCAGGAACTAGCCCGCGTCGACTCGGTAGCCGCTGAGTCCATCCTTGCCACCGACGGACGTCGCATTGTGCGCGCTCTCGAGGTTATCGAGCTGACAGGGCAGCCTTTCGCGGCGTCGGCCCCTCGCATCGGGGCGCCTCGATGGAACACCGCGATCATCGGATTGGATTGGCAAACAGCGGTTCTCGATGAAATGTTGGCACGCCGAACCGACAAGATGTTCAGCGATGGCCTGGTCAACGAGGTCACCCTACTGCTCGGGCGCGGTCTGCGCGCCGGTGTCACCGCCTCACGAGCTCTGGGCTACGCCCAGGTGATCGCCGAGCTGGACGCTGGCCGCGATGGCTCGGCCGCACGTGAGTCGACATATGCCGGCACCAGGCGCTACGTGCGCAGACAGCGCTCGTGGTTCCGCCGCGACCACCGCATCACGTGGCTCGACGGAGCCGCCTCCGGAAACGTCGATCGGGCGCTGCATCTGTGGCGCGACGTATCCTGAGCCCATGCAGTTCGCCAAGGGGCACGGTACGGAGAACGACTTCGTGCTGATCGTCGACCTACCCGCGGCGATCGAGCTGAGGCCGGCCGCGGTCGCCGCGCTTTGCGATCGTAGGCGCGGACTCGGAGCCGACGGACTGCTGCGCGTCACGGCGGCCGGCGCGGCACACGACGCGGGGGTGCTCGACGAACTTCCCGAAGGGGTAGCCGCCGATGACTGGTTCATGGATTACCGCAATGCAGACGGCTCGGTGGCGCAGATGTGTGGCAACGGAGTTCGGGTGTTCGCTCACTACCTTCGGGCAGCGGGGCTGGAGCGACGTAGTCAATTTGTGGTTGGCTCGCTGGCTGGTCCGCGCCCTGTCGAACTTCACACCGCAGATGCGCTGCGAGCTGACGTCACTGTCGAGATGGGCAAAGCCAATCTTGTCGGGAGGGGCTCGGCAGTGGTCGGCGGCCGCCGGTTCGCCGGCCTGACCGTCGACGTCGGCAACCCCCACCTCGCCTGCGTCGACGCTTCGCTCAATGAAGCAGATCTCGCAGCCCTCGACGTGGCCGCGCCCGTCATATTCGACCCGACGCAATTCTCCGAGGGTGTCAATGTCGAAGTGTTGACCGCACCGGAGGACGGTGCTGTCAGCATGCGCGTGCATGAACGAGGCGTAGGAGAAACTCGTTCCTGCGGAACGGGGACAGTTGCGGCCGCCTGTGCCGCGCTGCAACACCAGGGGGCGTCTACGGGCGCCTTGCGGGTTCGCGTTCCGGGAGGGGAGGTGGTCGTGAGTATCACCGACGCCGCCAGCTTCGTGCGGGGGCCATCAGTCCTGGTCGCCAGCGGCGAATTGTCCGACGCATGGTGGCAGGCGCAATAAATCAGATGCACAAACGCATCCCGGAGGGGCAGTATCTCCAAACACATGTCTGAAACCAACATCCCGAGTACCGGTGAACTTGCCCTGGAGGACCGGGCGGCAATGCGCCGCGTGGCCGGCCTCTCGACCGAGCTCGCCGACGTCTCCGAGGTCGAGTACCGACAGCTGCGCCTCGAACGGGTAGTCCTGGTCGGTGTCTGGACCGACGGCAGTGCAGCCGATGCCGACGCCAGCCTGGCTGAGCTTGCAGCCCTAGCCGAGACTGCGGGATCGGAGGTCCTTGAGGGCCTTATCCAGCGACGGGACAAACCCGACCCATCGACCTACATCGGCTCGGGAAAGGCCCAGGAGCTGCGCGAGATCGTCCTGGCCACCGGGGCGGACACCGTCATCTGTGACGGAGAGCTCAGCCCTGCCCAGCTCAACGCGTTGGAGAAGGCCGTCAAGGTCAAGGTCATCGACCGTACCGCGCTGATACTGGATATTTTCGCCCAGCATGCCACCAGCCGGGAGGGCAAGGCGCAGGTCGCCTACGCCCAGATGGAGTACATGCTGCCGCGCTTGCGCGGCTGGGGTGAATCGATGTCGCGACAGGGTGGTGGCGCAGGCGGCAGTGGGGGCGGGGTGGGCACCCGCGGTCCAGGTGAGACCAAGATCGAGACCGACCGGCGCCGAATACGTGAACGAATGGCCAAGTTGCGCAGAGAAATTCGTTCAATGAAGCAGGTCCGCGACACTCAACGTAGCCGTCGGCTCGGCAGCGACAATGCGTCCGTAGCCATCGTCGGATACACGAACGCCGGAAAGTCCAGTGTGCTCAACGCGCTGACCGGCGCTGGCGTGCTGGTCGAGAACGCGTTGTTCGCAACGCTCGAGCCAACAACTCGCCGTGGGGAATTCGCGGATGGGCGCGAGTTCGTCCTCACCGACACGGTGGGGTTCGTTCGCCATCTGCCCACCCAGCTCGTCGAAGCGTTTCGGTCAACGCTGGAGGAGGTCGCCGACGCTGATCTGCTGTTGCACGTCGTCGACGGTTCGGATGTCAATCCGCTGGCCCAGATAGACGCGGTCAGGCAGGTCATCGGCGAAGTGATCGCCGGGTCCGCACCGGCGGCGGCATCAGAGCAGGTTCATGAAGCCTCAGTAGCACCAGAGCTGTTGGTAGTCAACAAGATCGACGAGGCCGGGGACTTGGCTTTGGCGCACCTGCGCCGGGCGTTGCCCGATGCGGTGTTCGTGTCCGCGCGCACCGGCGCAGGAATGGATCAGCTGCAGGCCCGCATGGCGGCGATGATCGCTTCGCGCGACATAGTGATTGATATCACAATCCCTTACAGCCGAGGCGATCTCGTCAACCGAGTGCACGCCGATGGTCGGGTCGATGCCATGGAGCACACCGCTTCTGGCACCAGGATCAAGGCGCGCGTGCCGATCTCGCTGGCAGCCCTTCTTAGCGAGTTCGCGACCTACTGACCGGGCTGACGCCTTGGTTCTTGCTTTGATGCGGTAGGATCGTGTTCAACGGTCGTCGACGTGCTACCCATTCGAACTTCTTCGAGGTACACATCCGCCCGACTCACTGGAACTACCCGAACTCTCTGGAACTACCTCAGAGACAGATCAACCACTACGGCGAAATTCGCCACTGTGTGCGCACTCCCGCTGGACGGACACCGTCGCGGATGTTAGGGCACACGCTGCCCGAACAGGCTGGAAAGGCGCACAAAATGACCACGCAATCCTTCGCCGACCTCGGCGTGCCCGCACCCTTGGTGCGCGTGCTGACTGAGTTAGGCATCACCGATCCGTTCCCCATCCAATCCGCCACGCTGCCCGACGCTCTTGCCGGTCGTGACGTGCTCGGCCGCGGCAAGACGGGTAGCGGAAAGACGCTCGCTTTCTCGCTCCCGCTCGTCGCGACGCTGGCTAGCCGCCGCAGCCAACCGTCACGCCCGACCGGTCTAGTCCTGGCTCCCACGCGCGAGCTTGCCACCCAGATCACTGCCGTACTGCAACCACTGGCCACCGCATCCGGACTGCGCGTGGCGACAATCTTCGGTGGCGTCTCGCAGAACAAGCAGGTTAGCGCTCTCCGGTCCGGAGTCGACATCGTGGTGGCCTGCCCCGGTCGCCTTGAGGATTTGATGCGGCAGAAGCTCGTACGCCTCGACGATGTGGCCACGACGGTGCTCGATGAAGCTGACCACATGGCTGACCTGGGTTTCCTGCCCGGAGTCACTCGCATCATGGCGGCCACCCCCGCCGGCGGTCAGCGGCTACTGTTCTCGGCCACCCTGGACAATGGTGTCGATAAGCTGGTAACACGCTTCCTGCACAACCCGGTGCTGCATTCGGTGGACGAAGTCACCGAAGCGCCGGCGGCGATGACACATCATGTG
Organism: Mycobacterium sp.; assembly: GCA_049608285.1. Lineage (GTDB taxonomy): Bacteria > Actinomycetota > Actinomycetes > Mycobacteriales > Mycobacteriaceae > Mycobacterium. Next base: position 4,186 of record JBMYXJ010000234.1, read on the forward strand.
TTCCACGTCGGCGGAGCTCAGCAGAAGAAGGACTTGGTGCATCGGCTGGCCTCCGGAACGGGACGCCGGATTCTGTTCATGCGCACCAAGCATCAGGCTCGTAAGTTGGCCAAGCAGCTCACCGAATCGGGTGTGCCGTCTGTGGATCTGCACGGCAACCTCTCCCAACCCGCCCGCGACCGCAACCTAGCGGCTTTTACCAGTGGCACCGCGAAGGTGCTCGTAGCGACCGATATCGCTGCTCGTGGCGTACACGTCGACGGTGTCGAGCTAGTCGTGCACGTCGATCCGCCCATGGAGCACAAGGCCTACCTTCACCGCTCGGGGCGTACCGCTCGCGCTGGCAGTGACGGCGACGTCGTTACCGTCGTGCTGCCCGAACAGCGCAGGGATACCCAACAACTGCTGCGTAAGGCAGGTATTGCCGTGCGCCCCCAGGAAGTCACTGCAGATTCGGCCCCGGTACATGCTTTGGTCGGTGAACTCGCGCCGTTACGTGCGGCACCGAAAATCGTTGCCCCGGTGGCGAAAGCCGGTGCACATCGCGACCGTGGTGTCGAGCATCGGCGCGGCGGTGCCGTACGGGGCGCACGAGGCAACAGGCGGCGCGGTTCGCGCGGCGCCGGGTCGCGCGGGCACGCCCAGTCTTCGTCGTAAACCACATCCCCAATCGTCTCGTCGGTAAATCACCTCTCGTTGGTAAACCACCTCGTGTGCTAGCCCACCTCTCGTTGGTAAACCACCTCGTGTGCTAGCCCACCTCTCGTTGGTAAACCA
>JBMYXJ010000235.1:0-4937 GCA_049608285.1 Mycobacterium sp.
GTGTCGCTGCCCCGAAACCCCTGGACCAATCCCCGTGCCACCCCTGCGAACACATCGACCCCGGTGCCAGAGATCGCATCCTCCCAGTCCACTGGGCTATCCCCACCCGGAAGGGGCGCCGCGCCATCTCTGGCATATGGCGCGGCTGTTGCCGCCTGTTGGGAGGCCGCCACTAGGTCGGCGATCACTGTGGGCTCAACCGAGCTGGAGCAGACTGTGCCGACGCGCGCTTTGTCACCTTGGCGCACAATCGAAATGACGGTGGTGGTGCGGCTACTGGATTCACCGTTGGTGGTCATCGTGTTGTTGGCCCACCGCAGCGCCGCATCGACACGCTCGGTGACCAACACGGTAGTCTCGTCCGCTCCGCCCAGTCGCCGAGCCTCGGCGAGCGCGAGATCAACTACCCGCTGGGCCCTGATCACAATTGGCGCTCGCTTTCTTCGCGCGTGTTGAGCACAGTGATGCTCCGAAACAGCGCAGAGGGGCAGCCGTGACTCACCGCGGCAACCTGGCCGGGCTGGGCCTTGCCGCAGTTGAATGCTCCTCCCAAGCGCCAGGTCGACTGGCCTCCGACGGTATCCAAGGCGCCCCAAAAATTCGTTGTGGTTGCCTGGTATGCGACGTCGCGTAGCTGTCCGTCCAGCTCGCCGTTGCGGATTCGGAAGAAGCGCTGCCCGGTGAACTGAAAATTGTAGCGTTGCATGTCGATCGACCAGGACTTGTCGCCCACGATGTAGATGCCGTCGGCCACCTTCCCGATCAAGTCTTCGGTGCTCGTGTCCTCGGGGGCCGGACTCAGCGAGACGTTGGCCATCCGCTGAATCGGTACGTGATGGGCCGAGTCAGCGTAGGAGCAACCATTGGAGCGTGGTGCCCCCAGTCGTGGAGCGAACGCCCGGTCGAACTGGTAGCCGACGAAGATACCGTCGCGAATCAGATCCCATTGCTGCGCCTGCACGCCCTCGTCGTCGAACCCCACAGTGGCCAAGCCGTGTTCGACAGTACGGTCCGCAGTAACGTTCATCACCGGCGAGCCATACTTCATCGAACCCAGCTTGTCCGGCGTAGCGAAAGAGGTTCCGGCATAGGCAGCTTCGTACCCGATCGCCCGGTCATACTCGGTGGCATGACCTATCGACTCATGAATGGTCAACCACAAGTTGCTCGGATCAATCACCAGATCGGTTGGTCCGGGAGTCACGCTAGGCGCCTTTGACTTCTCGGTGAGTAGTGACGGCAGCTGTGCCAGCTCGCCCGTCCAGTCCCACACCCGGTCACCCTCGACCGCTTCCCAGCCCCGCGCGGTCGGCGGTGCAAGAGTGCTCATGGTCTCGAAAGTCCCTGCCGCCGAATCGACTGTGACCGCTTCCAGCTTCGGCAGCACCCGCACCCGCTGCTGGGTGATCGACGAGCCGAAGGTGTCCGCATAGAAGGTCTGTTCCTTGGCGGTGTCCAGACACGCCGCCACATGGTCGACGCCATCTGATGACAGCAACCGGCCCGAGTAGTCCGCGAGCACAGCCACCTTGACTTTCGTGGCGACGTCTGACGGGTCGATGAGGTAGTCCGAAACCCAGGACATTTCACGGTAAACCGGCTCGGGAGCCAATTCGATGCGTTCATCGTTCAGGGCGGCCAGGGTCTTAGACACTTTCACTGCACGCCGCGCGGTCTCCGCGGCAGAGACGGTACTCAGCTCGGAGTGGGAAGCGAAGCCCCAGGCGCCGTCGACGATGACCCGCACCGCCAGCCCAATCTCCTCGTCGGCAACCGCGGTTTCCAGCTCGCCGTCGCGAAGCCGCAATGCCTCGGTCACGATCCGGTGGATTCGCAGGTCGGCGTAGCTCGCTCCGGCTTGCATCGCCGCCGAGAGCGCCGCATCGGCCAGCTCGTGGCGTGGCAGCACCAAGAAGTCAGCATCGATGGGTCGGGGCCCGGTCACGTGTTCACCGTAACGGCACCGGCCAGCAGACGTGGGCCGTGTCCATTACGCGTCGATACGGCGTCGGCAGCGAGGAAGCCCGAGCGGAGGGGTTCCCGAGTGGAGAGGTGCGTGTGCACACCCTCGGCGGGGCCTAGCTCAGCCGCGCATACCGCTGGTGCCCAACACTGTTAATTCAAGGGCCAGAGCCGTTCCACACATCACGATGACTACGGCGAACGCCACCCAGTCCCGGCGCTTGGGTCGGGTCGGCGCTGCCGAGATCTGTCCGGCGCCCCCGCGCGCTGTGATCGCGTCGCCCATCTCGTCGGCGCGCCGCAACGCCACTGTGATCGCTGCGACCAGCAAGTCGATCAGCTCCGCCGCCCACCGCCGGCGACGCGCCCGCCTAGTGACGTTGAGCTCTCTAGGTCTCAGCTGTCGGGCCGCGTAGAGCACCCTGAACTCCTCGATGAGCATCGGAAATGCCCTCAGCGCCAACGCAAGGGTCACCGCCCAATCGTCGACTGGTACCCGCAACCGGCGCAGTGGACGGCCCAGCGTCGCTACCGCTGGCGCGACCTCAGCGACGTTCGTGGTCCACGACACCATCGCACCGAGGCCGATCAACACGATAGAAAGCGCGGTGATGCGCAGGAAGTGCAGCAGGCCACCCAGACCGATGTCGGCCAATCCGATACCGATTACCGGGCTACCACCGGCGAACGTCGCGGTGAGCGCCCCGAGTGCGAGCAGCAACCACAACCACCGTGGCACCGTTGGCAGCACACCCCGCGGAATGCGCGCCAATCTGGCCGCGGCGAGGATCAGCAACGCGACCGTTCCGATGGGCACCCATCCCGGGTAGAACGTCAGTAGCGCACCGATTCCCGCGACGATGAGCAGCTTGGATCCGGCCCAGAGATCGTGGATGACGGTCTGTCCGGGCACGGGTCGTAGCAGCACCACCTGCCGGCGTTGTTTGCGTGTCGCGGACTCGGCGGTCATGACAGATCCTCAGCGGTTGTCGGCACCGGAGCCAGCGCCCCGTCCTGCAGGTGCAACGTTCGGGGGCACAACTCTTCAAGGCCCGCGAAGTCGTGGGAGATCACTACTACTGTCAGCCCGCCGCGACGGCGCAGGTCCACGAGCAGCCGCAGCAGGCCACGCTGGGAGGCGGCGTCCAGCCCGGCTAAGGGTTCGTCGAGGATGAGCGCGCGCGGCGAGCGGGCCAGCAGCCCAGCGAGCACCACGCGCCGCATTTGGCCGCCGCTGAGTTCATCGACCCGCCGAGCGGCCAGCGTCGGCTCAAGGCCGACAGTGTTCAGGGCCCTGGTCACCTTCGCTTGGTCGTATATTGAGAACCCGGCCGACGCCGCGATCTCCAAAGCCACGTGGCTGCGCATCAACTGCAGACGGGCCGCCTGGAAGGAGATCGCCACAGCGCCAACCTGATCCGATACCGGCGCACCATCTAGCAGGCAGGTGCCTGATGTGGGGGCGGTCAAACCGGCCATAATCCAGGCAAGCGTCGACTTGCCGGAGCCGTTGAGACCATGAATCAGCACACCATCGCCCTCGTGGACCGCGAATTCGATGTCGCTCAATGCTGTTTTTGCCCACGGGGTTCCGCTGCCGTACTCGTGGCAGACGCCGTTGAGTTCGAGGACTGGCGTGCCGCGGGGCATCCGCGCTAACGGAGTGACTATCGGCGCCTCGGCAGTCTCGACCATATGCCCGGAGTCGGCGGCAGGCCAGCCGCTGCCACGTAGCTTCACTGTGTAGTCAGCGGCGGTGGCCTCGTCGTTGTAGTGCGTGATGTGCACCAACGACGTCCGGTGGCGCCGGGTCAGGCCCGCTAGCACCGACATCAGGCCCACACGACCCTCGTGGTCGACCATGCTGGTGACTTCGTCGGCGATCAGCAACGACGGTTCGCGGGCCAAGGCCGCGGCGACCGCCAGCCGCTGCAACTCGCCGCCGGACAGTCCGCCGGTGTCCCGCTCGGCCATTCCGTTGAGGCCGACCTCGGAAAGCAGCTGGTTCACATCGATCGCCGTGCCGGGCGGCAGACCCCAGACGACGTCGTCGGCGACCCGGGTGCCCAGTACCTGACTCTCGGGGTGCTGCATCACCACCGCGGTGCCGCGCAGCTGGCCCAAACCCACTGCGCCGGGGCGCTCGACTGCTCCCGCGGTGGGTTCACGACCTGACAGCACCAACATCAGCGTCGTCTTGCCCGAACCGTTGGCGCCGGTGACCGCGAGATGTTCACCGGGTTGCACTGAGAACGACACAGGCCCGAGTGCATCGTGATCAGAGCTGGGGTAGTGGAACCGGACATCGCGCAGCCGGAGGGGAACCGGCGCTATCGGGCCTGTGTCGGTCGATGACTCCAGTTTGTGCACATCGGGCACACCCAGCAGTCGCGACATCACCCGAGACAGCGCCCACCAGCCGACCAGGCTGACGAACGTGATGCTGAATACGCCGGAGGCGAAGAACAGATATGGCCAGTAGTTCAACGCTGTCGAAAAATCCTGCGTCAACCGCTGCGCTGCACCCTGCATTCCCGGAATACGGGCGAGGATGGCGGCCACACCGGTGACGTTGGCGGTGACGGATTCGAAGATGAGATTGCGCAGCCGGCTCAGTATTGACAGCGCGACCACGGTGGCGATGCCGAACAGAGCGCCAGCGACAAGCGCTGACGCGATGACGGTCGGGGTGCCGCGACCACGTCGTTTGACGATGCCGGTCAGTCCCCCGATGTAGGCGCAGTTGACCACCGTCATGAAACCGCCCATCCCCGCGATGAGGAAGGCGATCAGACCGCCGGCAACCGTGGCGGCGATCAGCACTCGCAGGCGATACCGGTAGGCGAGCAGACCCATCGGGACCGTACCGAGCAGGGACAGCCCCGCGGCGAAGGGGACCACGACGGCGATGATCGCGATCGCCGCGCACAGGGCCGACATCACAGCGGCTTGAGCAAGTTCAACCGGTTGCAGCG
>JBMYXJ010000236.1:0-4935 GCA_049608285.1 Mycobacterium sp.
CATCTTCAAGGTATTGATGAACGATTCCTCAAAACCATTGTCGGTCAGGAAATCTGCGTAACCAACATGGCCGTACTGGGCCACCATCGCCATGACGTCCTCAGCAGCTCCCAGCCGCGCTGTCCGCTGGATATCGGCAACCATCTGCGGGTCGTAGGTGTTATCGGCAATCCAGCCGACCTTGGCGCCCTGCATCGAGTAATACAGCCCCACACCCTGCTGATCAGTACCCCACGCCTGAGTGTTGTTGGTCATCTCATTGGCAAAGGCCCATGCCCCAACCTCATCCAGAGTTGCCGGCCCAAGCCCGACGAACTCACGCAAATTGTTGTAAGCCAGCAGCGCCTCGGTCGTAATCGGCGTCCGACCACCGGCAAGGCTTTCATGAGTTGTGTGGTCACTGCCATGTAATTGACCGAGCGACTCTAACGTAATGAAATCACCATCAGCACCATGGTGCTCATGGCCTTCGGTCTCGGTCATCGCCATCGCCATGGGCGCGCCCGAACCTTGTGCCGCGGGGGCCAGTAGCGACGTCGCCTGCGGCGCGGGTGCTGCCACACTGGTCCCGACAACCGAGGCCGCACTCACCGCGACCCCGTCCTCGGCAGCGGCCGGGGCGTCGATGGTTACCGTTACCGGCACTTCAGTTGTTCTGGGGCTCAGGAAATTCAAGCGGAAGCCAACATCGCGCGCCTGAATAACGAACTGGTCTGTTCCGCCCGTGGCGGCCAGGTCCGCACTCGGGGTGTAGGTGAACTTCCCATCGGCATCAACACTCGCGGTACCGTTGCCCGGATCCTGGGCCACCTTGTACCTCAGCGGGTCACCCTCTGGATCCGAAGCGCCAACCGGCCCCGTCACAACCCCCTCACCAGCCTGATAAGCCTGCACCGGCGCCCCAGTCGGAGCCTGGTTATTGAATAACCTCTCGAGGTCGCGGCGGATCAACTGCAGTACAGCGGCGAATGTCTCGGCCGGAGTGGCGGGCAGGTCGGTGTCGGATCCCGACTGTCGCGGCGTCAGCAATGACAACAAGCCCGACAGCAACCCCCTCTTCTCCGTGGAAGCTTCGGGAACGGCTGGGGCAACCGCCGAAGACACCGGCTCGTGGGACACCGTTGAAGCAGCCGCAGCCCCAGAGTTTGCAGTCGAAGACCAGCTCACTGCTTCTTCAGTCGAGTCCGGTGAGGGCAGGACTGCGGGTGCCCCAACCTGTTCGGCATCGCCATCATCGGCATCGGCGTCGGCATCGGCATCGGCATCGGCTTTGGCCGGTACCGGATCTGAGGACTCGAGCCGGGCAGCCGCTGGACCACGGTTGCTATCGGCCGACTCGGACACCGCGGGCGTTTCGGCTTGCACCTCATCGAGGCCCGAGTCGCTCTCAGTGCCAGCCTCGTCCACATCTTCGACGTCCGCGCCTTCAAGGCCGGAATCGGCATCGGCTGCCAGTTCTACATAGCCGTCACCGTCGAGGGCTGCGTCGTCGTCAATTTCTGCGCCGTCGAGTTCTGCGCCGTCGGGTGCTGCATCGCCGTCGTCGTCGAGGGCTACGTCGCCGTCAATTTCTGCGCCGTCAATTTCTGCGCCGCCGAGGGCTGCGTCGTCGTCAAGTTCAAGTTCTGCGTCGTCGTCTTCGAGCTCGGTCTCCTCCGGAGCGGTCGATTCGGCACCGCTGCCCGTCGAGGGCGCGTCTGGGGTCGATCCTGATCCCGTCTCGGCGTCGCCACCAGCAGACCCGGTGGTCGACGAGTTGGAAGCGCCGTTAGCCGAACTCGTGTCGGGAGAGCTTCCGTCCGACGAATCGGCCGCCGCATCTACCGGCAGGGCGATCCCGATGCCCAAGGCCACCGCCAACGCGCCGACTCGTCCCACGAACCGTCCGTAGCTCATCAGCAATGCACTCCTGTCCACGTATTTAACGCCTTATCCACACCGTAACGTTCCGATCTCGATCAGATCACAAGACGGATATTAACGGGCGCTAAAACTCTATAGAACACCAGCCTTCAGCAAGCGTCAAGGCTCTGCCGATTCCAGGCACTTACGCCTGTACACAGCTACTTTCAAGCCTTCTCACAGTTAAGCAGTGGACACATTGAGGAAACTGTTCTTGCTCGTACAGAGGCTTGCCGTGGGTTCATCACGGGCCAGATCGCCCGAGCTGACAGCCACTTCACAGCTAAGGAATTGCTGGTGCCAACCGACGTCTGCGAAGCCGACACGCAGGCCTCCAACTATGTTTGCCAATTTGTCGATTTTATGAACAAATTAATGGCTGCCGACCAGTCATACGGCATCGAAATGGCGCATCGAATGGGAGCGAAAGCCGAGCGAATTAGTGCCGTAGTCGTCGATCGGATTGAGACTTGTTCGTGCTTGCGGTCGTCAGGAGGTGCGCGCTGGACATCGGTGACGTCGCTGGGATCGAAACAAGGCCGGACGGCTGGCGATGGTGCCGCCGATGACGGCGTCAGTGCAGCAGCGATCGAGATGTTCCAGCCGTGCCCTTCAGAAGTAGCCACCGCCGGCGGTGCGCGTGTCAACCACGGCTTGTCGGTCTCGGTGTTAGGGTGAGATTCCGTGGGTCGGCAGGCCCCAAACCGGGCTTGATCTCATCGCAGAGCCCAAAGAAACTAAGCCCTGCCCGTCGTCACGGAGGTTGCTCTTGCCAGCATTCCGCAAGCACCCACAGACTGCTACCAAACATATCTTTGTGACCGGTGGTGTGGTGTCGTCGCTCGGCAAGGGTCTGACTGCTTCCAGCCTTGGGCAGTTGCTCACAGCGCGGGGTCTGCAGGTGACGATGCAGAAGCTCGACCCGTACCTCAATGTCGACCCCGGCACGATGAACCCGTTCCAGCACGGCGAGGTGTTCGTCACCGAGGACGGCGCCGAAACTGACCTGGATGTCGGGCACTATGAGCGATTCCTCGACCGCGACCTGTCCGGGTTCGCCAATGTCACAACGGGTCAGGTCTATTCCTCGGTGATAGCCAAGGAGCGCCGCGGTGAGTACCTCGGCGATACCGTCCAGGTGATCCCGCACATCACTGATGAGATCAAGCGCCGCATTTTGGCGATGTCTGCCGGCGATGGCGGCGGCAACCGCCCCGACGTGGTGATCACCGAGATCGGCGGAACAGTGGGCGATATCGAGTCCCTGCCGTTTCTGGAGGCCGCCCGTCAAGTTCGTCACGAGGTGGGCAGGGAGAACTGCTTCTTCCTGCACTGCTCGCTGGTGCCCTACATGGCGCCGTCGGGCGAGCTCAAGACCAAGCCGACCCAACACTCGGTTGCCGCGCTGCGCAGTATCGGCATCTCGCCCGACGCGTTGATCCTCCGCTGCGATCGCGACGTTCCTGAACCGCTGAAGATCAAGATCGCGCTCATGTGTGACGTAGATATCGACGGCGTCATCTCCACGCCCGACGCCCCGTCCATCTACGACATCCCGAAGGTGCTGCATCGCGAACATCTCGACGCGTACGTGGTCAGGCGGCTGAGCCTGTCGTTTCGCGATGTGGACTGGACTCAATGGAACGACCTGCTGCAGCGGGTGCACGAGCCTCGCGACACGGTCCGAATCGCGCTGGTGGGAAAGTACATCGACCTCTCTGATGCCTATCTGTCCGTCGCCGAGGCGCTGCGGGCGGGCGGCTTCGCCCATCACGTCAAGGTCGAGATGCGCTGGGTGCCCTCCGACGACTGCGAAACTGACAGCGGTGCCGCGGCTGCGCTGGCTGATGTCGATGGTGTCCTCATCCCCGGGGGCTTCGGAATCCGCGGCATTGACGGCAAGATCGGCGCCATCCGGTACGCGCGCAAGCGCGGTCTCCCGGTCTTCGGCCTCTGCCTTGGCCTGCAATGCATTGTGATCGAGGCCGCCCGGTCGGTGGGCCTTGCCGAGGCGAACTCGTCGGAATTCGAACCGGATACGCCGGACCCGGTGATCTCCACGATGGCCGAACAGCGTGAGGTGGTCGCCGGTGAAGCCGACCTCGGTGGAACTATGCGGCTGGGTGCCTACCCGGCCGTGCTCGATCCGGAATCTCTTGTGGCACAGGCGTATGGAGCTATCACAGTGTCAGAAAGGCACCGGCACCGCTACGAGGTCAACAACTGCTACCGGGACCGCATCGCCGAAAGCGGCCTGCGGTTCTCGGGCACCTCACCTGACGGTCAGCTCGTCGAGTTCGTCGAGTACCCCGCTGACGTACACCCGTTCCTCGTCGGCACCCAGGCTCACCCGGAGCTTAAGAGTCGCCCCACGCGACCGCACCCGCTATTCGCGGCGTTCATCGGAGCGTCGCTGGATTACAAGAACGAAGAGCGGTTGCCCGTCGAGATTCCCGAGCACACCGAAGCGAAGGCCAATGGCGCCGAGTATGCCCTCGAAGACGTTCCGGCCCGTGGCTGATTGCAGTCCCGGCAGTCACAATTTCTCAGTTGCAGCGTCGGAAACCCTATACGTCGGAAACATCATTGCGCTTCGCGCCGACGACGTGCGCATGCCCGGTGGAGGTACCGCGCGCCGGGAGGTCGTTGAGCACTATGGGGCGGTGGCCGTCGTAGCGATCGATGACGATGGTCAAATCGTTCTCCTCTTTCAGTATCGTCATGCATTCGGCAGGAGGCTGTGGGAACTGCCCGCCGGGCTTCTCGATATCGGCGGTGAAGCTCCGCAGGTGTCGGCGGCGCGCGAGCTGGCCGAGGAGGCCGGCCTGGCCGCCGAATCGTGGCACACCTTGGTAGATCTGGACACCGCGCCGGGCTTCAGCGACGAGAGTGTGCGGGTGTTCCTGGCGACTGGGCTCAGCCACATCGCCCGGCACAAGGGCGACGACGAAGAAGCCGACCTGAGGGTGCAACGCTTCGCTCTCGACGACGCCGTTGCCAAGGTCTATACCGGTGAGATCGTCAACTCCCTAT
>JBMYXJ010000237.1:0-4933 GCA_049608285.1 Mycobacterium sp.
TTTTCGCGGTTAGCACTCGTGTCCCCTTGCGTGCCAGGGGGGATCTGGCTCATTCTGAGTTCATCGACCCACGGTCGAGTCAGGCATTTTCTTCAAAGATGCCAGGAGGCGCAATGGCTTCAGGATCCGGCCGGGCGATCGAGATCGTCCCGTTTCATTCTCGTGGGTCCCTCAAGGGTTTCGTGGTTTCGGGCCGCTGGCCGGATTCGACCAAGGAGTGGGCGCAGCTTCTCATGGTCGCGGTTCGGGTTGCGTCGCTGCCGGGACTACTTTCCACGACAACGATTTTCGGGGCGCGGGAGGAATTGCCCGAAGAACCAGAACCGGGCACTGTAGGAATCGTACTCGCCGAGGGCACCGTAGTCGGTGAATCTGCAATGACCCCTGGCTATTTCGCGGATCGCCAACCCCCAGCGCTGCTGATGCTGCACCCTCCTTCGGAGACCACACCGTCACTTCCCGAATGCAACGGAGCAGCGTCGGGATGCGTGCTACTGCCCGGATTGCCGCACCTTGGCCTGGAACACCGCGCTGCATGGGTGGAGGCTGAATTGGACGGCACGGTGACATCGATGGTCAGCCGCGTCGGCGTTGACCCGATCAGCCACCCCGACACCGCAATTCTGGCTATGCTCCTTGCCGCGTAAGCACTGTCCAACTCTAATATCCGGATCGCGCAACGTTCGTTTCGGACGCCCGAAATCACCTTCCCCAGTGGCGGTTTCGCGAACCACCGACTAACATCGGCTGGGTTAGCGAAGGGGAGTAGCCCCCAATCGTCGAGTCGACATACTGGCGTGAGCCCGGCCGGCGAACCACACCTCGGGAGAGGATGTGGTGGGCAAGACCTTCGGCCAAAGCCTGACTGGTCATGCGAATCGACCTGTCGGCGGAGCGTCGAAAGGTCTGTCCGGTGTTCACCGCGATCCTCGTCAGTCTTGCGGTGGTGTTTGTCGCCGAACTCGGCGACAAGTCACAACTGATCACCATGACCTACGCGCTACGCCACCGCTGGTGGGTAGTGCTCTCCGGTGTCGGAGTCGCCTCACTGCTGGTGCATGGCCTGTCGGTCGCCGTCGGCCATTCTCTGGGCCTGACCCTCCCGCAACGCCCTATTGCATTCGTGGCGGCCATCGCTTTCGTGTTGTTCGCGGTATGGACCTGGCGTGCAGGCGCCGAGAACGACAACGAAGGGGTACACGTCCTCGAGCCGAGGTTCGCCCTATTCCCGATCGTCTCCTCGTTTGTACTTGCCGAACTGGGTGACAAAACCATGCTGGCAACCGTCGCGCTGGCCAGCGATCAGAACTGGGCCGGAGTGTGGATTGGCGCAACGATCGGGACGCTGCTGGCCAACGGGGCCGCCATCGCCGTCGGATCACTTCTGCACAAACGGCTGCCGGCGCGGTTGCTGCACGGGCTGGCAGGCCTGCTGTTTTTGCTAGTCGGTCTATACCTATTCTTTGACGGTGGCCTGGGGCAGCCGTGGCTGGCTGCCGCGGTCACCGGCACCGTGGCGACTCTCGCCACCGCCGGCGCCACGGCGGCCTGGTGTCGAAACCGTGATCGGGCAGCACTGCCTGTGGTCGAGGGACTGTCGCTGGACAATCCAATACACGCCACCGCTGTCGATGCTTGACCCGCGTGTCCCCAGCTCGCCTTCGCCCGACCCCTGCAGGGCTACCCAGCAAACGCACGGACACGGGAGCGCCGAATCTCCTGGAGTTGCCCGGGGCAGGTGACTCACCTAGCGCTGCGGCGGGCGGCCCAAAGGGCTGGCCGATCATTGCCCCAGCGCCTTAGCTTCTTTGCTTGACCACACCGTGTTCGGGCGGGTTCCGAGGTCCAAATACGACCGTTCATCGCCAAAGTGATAGCCCCGCGCCGCGAGGCGGGTTAATATTTCTTCGGTTTGCACTTGGTTGTAGACCTAACTATCGCTACGATGATCAGCAAATACGCCGCCCATATATCCGCTCGGTTGCATCTGGAGGTCAGTCCAATGAGCAATACGTTCTCCGCTCGCCTTAATCGCCTGTTCGACGTGGTATATCCGCCTGGACGGGGCCCCCATACCTCAGCCGAAGTGATCGCCGCACTGAAGGCCGAAGGGGTCACAATGTCGGCTCCTTACCTGTCACAGCTGCGGTCCGGCAACCGAACGAACCCGTCTGTGGCAACTATGGCGGCGCTTGCCAACTTCTTCCGGATCAAGCCTGCGTACTTCACCGACGACGAGTACTACGAGAAGCTCGATAGGGAGCTCACGTGGCTGGCCGGAATGCGTGACGAGGGTGTTCGCCGGATTGCGGCGCGCACTGTGGGACTTTCCCCGGAGGCCAGGCAGGATGTCTCGTCGAAGGTGGACGAACTGCGCCGGCGCGAGAACCTGGACAGTTAGCCGGTCGCGGGGTCTGGCCGGGAGTCGGCTAATTCAGAACCCTGCGCTAGAGCGCTGCGTCGATGCTGTCGGCGCGGCGCGTCAGCCGTTGGTATTGACGGGCAATCTCGAGTATCCATTCGCGGTCTGAGTAATCAGCGGGTTGGCGTAACCACGCAAGGCCAGGGAATTCGGCGCGGTCGCCATGAGCCGCGTCTTCGCTCCCCTGATGGATCCAGCGGGCGACGGCCTCCGCCTGATCGCTCGGCGGTATCTCCGGTGCGGTCAGGCTTGCAAGGTTTCCCACCTCGCTCAGCGGGCTACTCGGAGGTTCACTCTGATCGCTGGCGTCCGCATCGCTGAGTTCACCGGCGTGAGCATCGCCGAGTTCACTGCCATCCATATCGCCACGTTCGCTAACGTGATCATCGCTGAGTTCGCTGCCGTCTGCGTCGCCACTGGGGTCGCCGGACTGATCAACGTTCCTACCCTTGAACGCAAGCACCGTCGCGCCGGAGTCGACGTGGCTTAGTTCGCTGCCTTCGGGAGCCGCCTCCAAAATGTGGCCTAGTTCGCTGTCGTCGGCAGTCCCCTCCAGCATGTGGCCTAGCTCGCTGCCTTCGGGAGTCCCCTCCAGCATGTGGCCTAGTTCGCTGTCGTCGGCAGTCGCCTCCAAAATGTGGCCTAGCTCGCTGTCAGCGGCTGATGCCTCCAGAAACAACGCATCGGAGATCAAGGACATCCGCTCGGCTACCCGGAACGCCAATGGACCGCGAGGACGAACGCCGATTCCGACGTCGGGTTGTCGGCGGCCAAGCTCGTCAAGGAGCGGTTGGATCGTACGCAGCTCGCGCCGCGCCCCAATCCAGTCTTCCACGCTGGGCAGCAGCGACCCGGCCGCGACGATGAGCATCGCGCAACCCAGCAGTGTCGCAGCGGTGCCTACACCTACCAGACCGCTCGTCCCGACGGCACGCAGCAGGACGAACGCCAGCGCAAGCACGATCAGGACGATCCCTATCGTGAATACGAACAGCGCCCGGCCGCGGCGGGTGCGGTTGGAGTGCCGAAGCCCTGCCCACGCCACCAGGCTGAGGGCCAACAACACATACAGCAGCGGAAGCAGCCAGGACAGCGAAGCGCCGCTCGAACCGAGGTTCTGCTTTAGGTACTCCTTGGGCGCCATCTCGGCCTGTCGCCCGTCGGAGAAAAACACGACCAGGCTGGCCGTCGCGATCAACGCTGCCACGCTGTATTGCGCAATGGCGATCTTTTTAGCGGCCGCCGGCGCCCGACTCGACGAGACCGTGGTGATCATGACGCAACTGCCGGCCGCGCAGCCGATCAGCGCCACTTGGCTCAGCCCGATCGAGATGTTGGGCCACCGCAGCAAGCTGTCGATCAGCAATGTCAGTGGCTGCCAATTGAGCGCCGCGACAACGCCCAGGCTGCCGAGAGCCAGAATCATCGCCGTGCTGACCAGCGATTGCTTGTTGACCAACGACCACCCGATGCGCAGGCCGGTAGCCAAGCCGAGGAGGCCGGCAATCACCCAAACGATCAACCAAACGCCTCTCCGAGGCGGATCTGGACGATGGAAGCGCGGTCCGAGGGAAGCCGACCCAGCCGGTAGATGAGCAACGCTGCGAAGTCCTCGGCTTCCTGTTCCTGTTCCTCACCGCTAGGACCCATGCAACCGGTGCGCTGATTGAGCATGTAGCCGATCAGCTCGAAAGTAGCCGCCTCGGTGTTGTCCCTGGCCGCTTGCACGACCGGTGTGCCCTCGTGGCCGAGTACGAGGTGGCCAAGTTCGTGAGCAAGCGTGCGATCCCAGGTGGGAAGGCCTTCCTGCACCAGAAACTCGTCGCGTTCCGAGTACTGCCGCCACTGGCCGCACACGCCCGGCGGAAGCTCGGCGGTCGAAATTTCAATCGGTCTGCCGCGGTTCTCCCCTACCGCCGCTACCAGTCGGGCCAACGTAACTTCACCGTGCTTCGGTGCGAGATCGAGTACCTCGCTAACCGCTCCAGTGACCTGGCGACTCGCGGGCATCGGACCTCCTCTCGTTACTGTCCGCTATCTGCTGCTCACGCCGGCAGGGTGAGCAGCAGACGAATAGGTCAATTCTTGCACAACCGCCTCCCATAGTTTGCTGAGAAACTCGAACACCTTGGTTGTCGGGTCGCAGCGACCCCCGATGACGCCGAACGCTAGGGTTTGATCAGCGCTGCCGTTGGATACCCGGCGGGATGTGTCGACCAGAAGATCGGAGAGCCAGCAGGGATGAGTCTGTTCAAGCAACGCAAATCCCGCGCTGCCCGAAGGGCCGAGGCTCGCGCTGTCCGAAAGGCCGAGGCTCGGGCAATCAAGACGAGGGCCAAACTCGAAGCGAAACTGTCGGCCAAGAACGAGGTCCGCCGTTTCAAGTCGGAACAGAAGGCGCAAGCGCGCGCCCTCAAGTCCCAACTCAAAGCACAGCACGATAGCGACAGGGCAGCCATCAAGGTTGCTGAAACGGGCTTGAAAACAGCCCGCGAAGGCAAGTTGCTATCG
>JBMYXJ010000238.1:0-4910 GCA_049608285.1 Mycobacterium sp.
GGTAGACGTGGTGATCAGCACGGGTGGGTACCGGCGCTCAGACGAAATATTTTGGTAGGGCGAGTATTTCGACATGAACTCCCAGTCGTCCGGGTCGTCGGGGTCCCCGTACTCGGCGACCCAGGAGGCCCCAGCCAGCAGCAGGTGGAACCGTCGCATGTCCAGCAAAGGCACACTGCACACCAGCGCGCCGAACAACTCGGGGTATTGGGTGAGCATGATGCCCATCAGCAAGCCGCCGTTGCTGCCGCCCTGCGCACCGAGTTGCTCTACTGTCGTGATCCCGCGGGCGACCAGATCCTTGGCGACCGCGGCGAAATCCTCGGCCACCAGGTGCCGACCTTCGCGCATGGCCTGGGTATGCCACGCGGGGCCGTATTCTCCGCCCCCGCGAATATTGGCGAGTACGTATGTTCCGCCACGGGACAACCACAGCCTGCCCAACACCCCGTCGTAGCTCGGGGTGCGGGCCACCTCAAATCCGCCGTAGCCGCCGAGCAGTGTTGGGCCAGCGGCCTGGCGGTCGCGGTGGCCGACCACGAAGTACGGGATTGAGGTGCCGTCATCGGAGCGGGCGAAGTGCTGTGTCACCTCGATATCGGCAGCATCGAAGAAAGACGGGGCGCACTTGATTGGCGCGAAGTTCGCTTGGCCCGCTTCCCCGTACAGCAGACGCGACGGTGCATCGAAACCCGCCGAGTCAAGAAAGATCTCGTCGCCCAAATTATCGGCGGCGACGATCGTGGTGTTGGTGTTCTCCGGCAGACCTGTCACCGGTGCTTTCGTCCAGGTTCCGGGCGTAAGCACCTCGATGTGACTAGCCACATCGGCGAGTGTGACGACGATGAGGTGATCGCGCGTCCACGCGTAATGGTGCAGGCAGCTGTGCTCGTCGGGTGAAAACACCACCTGCAATTCGGCGGTACCGGCCAGGAATTCGCGATAGTCGGCTGCGAGCAGGGAGCCGGCAGGGTAGTTCTTTGGGCCGGCCCCGAGGCTATAGCTCCAAGCGGTTCGCAGTTCGATCAGCAGCCAGTTGCGGTGCACCGAGATGCTCGCGTCCGTGGGGGTGTCGATGCGGATCAGCTCGCCGGCTTGCAACTCGTAAACCTCTTCGTTGAAGAAGTCCAGCGCTCGGCTCACCATGGTGCGTTCGAAGCCGGCGGTGCGGTCGACCGACGCCGCGACGATAACGTCCGTTGACGCACCACCAAACACGGTGTCGGCGGCGGCGAGCGGCTGGCCACGGCGCCACCGCTTGACCAGGCGCGGATAGCCCGAATCGGTCAGCGAGCCCTCCCCGAAGTCGGTGCCGACCAGGACGGTGTCGTGGTCTTCCCAGCTGATCTGTGATTTGGCTTCAGGCAGCGTGAAACCGGCGTCGACGAATTCGCGGGTACCCATGTTGAACTCGCGCACCACCGCGGCGTCCGAACCACCGGGGGACAAGCTGATCAGCGCCAGCGAGTGATCCGGTTCGATCACGTCGGCGCCGGCCCACACCCAGTTGGTGTCGTCGTCGGCCGCCAATTGGTCGACGTCGATGACTACATCCCAGTCGGGTTGTTCGCGGCGGTAGCTTTCCAGCGTGGTACGCCGCCACAGCCCGCGTGGATTGGCCGCGTCGCGCCAGAAGTTGTAGAGGTACTTCCCACGTCGACGCACGTAGGGGATCCGTGCGTCGGTGTCGAGGACCTCAAGTGCCGCTGAACGCATCTGATCGAAACGTTCGCCGCCGAGCTCGGTCATGGTGGGTTCGTTGTGCTCGCGCACCCACGCGAGGGCTTGGTCTCCGCTGACCTCCTCGAGCCAGAGGTAGGGGTCGGTGTCGTCGCGGGTGTCTGTCACGCCACCATTCTGCGCAATGGAGTCGGCAGGCTTGGGCCCGGGACGTGGAAGGCGACGTGGGAGGTGATTTGGAAGGCGATTTGGAAGGCGACGTGGAAGGGGACGTGGAAGGGGACGTGGAAGGCGACGTGGAAGGCGACGTGGAAGGGGACGTGGAAGGGGACGTGGAGGGCGATTGGGAAGGTGACACCGCCGAGCGTCTGGGGATCCTGGAGCGGAGCACAATGGATGACATGGGCGCACCGAGCCGAGCACTGATCACCGAGTCCGCTGCCGGACTACTTCGCCGTCTGCAGGAACGCCACGGCCCGCTGATGTTCCATCAGTCCGGCGGCTGCTGCGATGGTTCCGCACCGATGTGTTACCCAGACGGCGACTTTCTGGTCGGTGACCGAGACGTCTTGCTGGCGGTGTTGGATGTCGGCACCGCCGAGGCACGGGGCAAGGGTGCTGTCGGGGTGCCGGTGTGGATTTCCGGTCCCCAGTTCGAAGCGTGGAAGCACACCCAGTTGGTCATCGATGTTGTTCCGGGCCGGGGTGGTGGGTTCAGCCTGGAGGCGCCCGAGGGTCTGCGCTTTCTGTCCCGAGGCCGGGCGTTCACCGACGACGAGAACTCCGCGTTGGCAGCGGTGCCCGCAGTCACCGGTGCCGACTACGAACGTGGTGTGCGGCCGTCGTCGCTGGGGACTCACATCGTGGCTGCGGCGGGCCCGGAAATCCAAGCGAGTTGCCCGATTCCGGACACACGCCTCTAAGTGGCGCCCCGGGTCGACACTCCGGGGTGCGGGTTCGGCCCGCCATGACGTTCGGCCGGCCAATGACCAGGAATCGCACCTCGCGTCGACCGTGGTCCTATACGGCCGCTACGTCTTTGGCTGGGTTGGGGCCTCTGGCTGGGTTGGGAGTTGACCGAGGACGGGCTGGTCTTGCCGTGCCCACTAGGGTGGGTAAGCGTGACCCACTATGACGTCGTCGTCCTCGGAGCCGGCCCCGGCGGATACGTTGCGGCCATTCGCGCCGCACAACTCGGACTGAACACCGCCATCGTCGAACCCAAGTACTGGGGCGGTGTGTGCCTCAACGTCGGGTGTATCCCGTCCAAGGCGCTGCTACGCAACGCCGAGCTCGCACACATCTTCGCCAAGGAAGCCAAGCAGTTCGGTATCAGCGGGGAGGCGAGCTTTGACTACGGTGCGGCTTTCGACCGCAGCCGCAAGGTGGCCGACGGCCGCGTCACGGGCATTCACTATCTGATGAAGAAGAACGGGATCACCGAGATCCACGGCTTTGGCAAGTTCACCGGTGCCAACACCCTCGAGGTCGATTTGGTGGATGGCGGAGCTGAAGATCCGGTGAAGGTCGAGTTCGACAACGCGATCATCGCGACGGGCTCCAGCACCCGGCTGGTGCCCGGTACGTCGCTGTCGGAGAACGTCGTCACCTACGAGAAGCAGATCTTGACCCGCGAACTGCCTGGATCGATCATCATCGCCGGTGCCGGGGCCATCGGCATGGAGTTCGCCTACGTGCTCAGAAACTATGGCGTCGAGGTCACCATCGTCGAGTTCCTGCCGCGAGCACTGCCCAACGAGGATGCCGAGGTCTCCAAGGAAATCGAGAAGCAGTACAAGAAGCTGGGCGTGAAGATCTTGACCGGCACCAAGGTCGAGTCGATCACTGACCACGGAGCTAGCGGAGCCGACGGAGTCAGTGGAGCCGACCGACCCGTCACCGTGACTGTGAGCAAGGACGGCAAGACCGAGGAGCTCAAGGCCGACAAGGTGTTGCAGGCCATCGGGTTCGCGCCGAACGTCGAAGGGTTCGGGCTGGAAAAGGCGGGTGTGGCACTGACCGAGCGCAAGGCGATCGGCATCGACGATTACATGCGCACCAATGTGGGCCATATCTACGCGATTGGCGATGTCACCGCCAAGCTGCAGCTGGCACACGTGGCCGAGGCGATGGGCGTGGTCGCCGCTGAAACCATCGCCGGGGCCGAGACGCTGGCGCTCGGTGACTACCGGATGATGCCGCGCGCGACGTTCTGTCAGCCACAGGTTGCCAGCTTCGGACTCACCGAGGAGCAGGCCAGAGAAGAAGCGGAACGACGCGGGTCTGATATTAAAGTCGCGAAGTTCCCGTTCACTGCGAATGCCAAGGCGCACGGAATGGGTGACCCGAGTGGCTTCGTCAAGTTGATCGCCGACACCAAGTACGGCGAACTTATCGGTGGGCACCTGATCGGGCACGACGTCTCCGAACTGCTGCCTGAGCTCACGCTGGCCCAGAAGTGGGATCTGACCATCAACGAGTTGGCCCGCAACGTGCACACCCACCCGACAATGTCGGAGGCCCTGCAAGAGTGCTTCCACGGGTTGGCCGGCCACATGATCAACTTCTAATTGAGAACCATCCTGGTCGCCGGTATCGGCGGATTGGTGGTCGGCCACATCCTGTGGCTGGCCGGCATCTCTGCTGCTATCGCGTCGACGGACAGATCCACCTGGGTGTTGGTTATCGCGGCGGTGTCGTTGGTCGCCGGCATCGCCGCCGGCATATTGGGTTGGCGGCAGTGGAAACGCAATACGCGCAAGGGTGAAGCATGGGCGGTGTTCCTGTGGGCACTGACGGTGTCACCCCTACTGCTGTCGCTGACAGTGCTGGGCGTGACGTACCTGTAGCGCCGGTCAGTCCGGGAAGTCCAGCGGTACGCCCAGCGTGCTGATAGTCGCAGCCAGCCCGTCGTATTGGGCTGCGAGCAGACAAAATTCAATCAACTGTGGTTTGGTGAAATGCTCCGCGAGGGCCTGCCATGTCTGCGCTGAGACCCCGCGGGTGACGACAAACTCGTCGGTAGCGGTGATCAGCACACGCTCCCGGTCGGTGAGCCCGTCGGCGTCGGGGCCTTCGAAGATCCTGGCCTGTACCTCGGCGTTCAAGCCACGGCTGCGAGCCAGTCGGCGATGCTGCTGCAGTTCGTATTCGCATTCGCGCAGATGGCCCACCCGCAGAATGACGGTCTCGGCGTCGCGCCGCGAGAGCTTGCCGGCATAGAGAAGGTA
>JBMYXJ010000239.1:0-4877 GCA_049608285.1 Mycobacterium sp.
GCCGAAGAGGCACCCGATCGTCCATCATCTACTATTGCCCTACGTACGTACTCGACATGCCGATTTGCGTCTGGTGTTATCGAAGCGCCGAGCAGTCACGAGCGAAAGGGTTAACGAAAGCTATGCAACGTCCGCCGCGCAACCCAATCGTCACCTTCGCCGTGGCCGGATTGATAGCTCTAGCATCGCTGGCGGGACCTTCGGCCTCGGCCCAGCCGTCGCTACCTGCGCCTCCCGTACCTGGCGATCCCCTTGGGATACGTGCGCCGGTGTCGCCGAATCCTTTTGCTCCACCGGCCGGCCCGTTACCGGGATTGCCGCCGTCGATCCCGGACGCAACACCGTCGGGCCAGAATCCGCAGCCCTACATTGGGGAGGCAGTTTTCGTGCCTCCGACGTTCAATCCAGTGAACGGCTCGATGGTCGGTGTCGCTAAGCCCATCGTCATCAACTTTCAACGGCCCATCGCCGATCGCCCCCTCGCCGTGCGGGCCGTGCACATCTCGTCCGACCCGCCGGTGCCCGGCAAGTTTTATTGGATGACCAGCACCCAACTCAGATGGCGCCCCATCGACTTCTGGCCGGCTAACACCACCGTCAGCATCGATGCTGGCGGGACGAAGTCGAGCTTCCGCACCGGCGACTCACTGGTGGCGACCATCGACGACTTGACCCATCAGATGGAAGTCATGCGCAACGGCACGCTCGAAAGGACGATTCCGGTGTCGCTGGGAAAGCCGGGATATGAAACGCCCAATGGCACCTACTACGTGCTGGAAAAATTCGCCGACATGGTGATGGACTCCTCGACATACGGCGTTCCGGTGGACTCGGCCGAGGGGTACAAGCTCAAGGTCAAAGACGCAGCCCGGATCAACAACGCAGGCATCTTCGTCCACGGCGCGCCATGGTCAGTCGCCGATCAGGGCAAGCGCAATGTCAGCCATGGCTGTCCCAACCTGAGCCCGGCCAATGCGCAGTGGTTCTACGACAACTTCGGCAGTGGCGACCCGGTCGTAGTCAAGAACTCGGTGGGCATCTACGACGAGAACGACGGGGCCCAAGACTGGCAGATCTGACCGACGTCCAGGGATCGCCGACCCGTCATGAACGGATGTCGGCTCGGTTCTCATGGTCACCGCCGGACGTCCTTAGTTCCGCCATCGACGCGAGATGCGAATTGGCGCAGGCACCGTCGAACAGAAATAGAAACGATATGACATCCCCTGATGCTTGATCGTCAACCGTGGAGACTCCGTGGCGACGTGCATCCGGCAAATTGGATCGACGTGCTCGTGATGGCGGCTGCCGACGTCGAGGGCCAACGCCTAGACCAGGGCACCGAGGTTGCGTAGTCGAAGCGGCCCCACCGATGTGGCAGTGACCAGGTGGGAGCCCCCAAGTGCGGACGCTGCATTGGCATCGGTGACGACCTGGCCCGCCTGGGCGACGGCAGCGAGTCTGGCCGCAATGTTGACGGTGGAGCCGAAGATATCTCCGCGCCGCCTCACCACGGAACCCGCACTGCTGCCGGCACGCAACAGCGGAAGCCTTCGATGCGTCGGGTCCCGTCGTGAAGTCGCCGAAGGGAGGCGAGGGCGGCGGTGGGGTTGTCGCTGGTGATTGTCACGGCATCGCCGACGGTTTTGATCATCGCGTCGCCGGTCCTGAGGGCCGTGTCGGCTAGGCTGGCGAACGTCTCTGCCAGCTCGGCGGCGCGATGATCGCCGTGGGCTTCGGTGAATGCAGTTAACCCCGCTATGTCGACGTCGACCACGACGGTTTCGATGTCGGTGTGTTCGAATCAATTTGCAACGCTAGACATGTCGATCGCCATCACGTTTCTGTCGAACGCGCGTCGCCGCGCGGCGCCGCTGGGGTCATCGCCGGCATCGGCAGTGCGAGCAGTCGGAGAGCGTTGGCGACGACAATGAGTGTCGAGCCTTCGTGGATGAGTACGGCCGGGCCAATACCCAGGCCGAAGATCGTCGCCGGAATGAGCAGTGCGACGATGCCGAGACTCGCCCATAGATTCTGTTTGATGACCCGGGCGGAGCGGTGGCTCAGACTCACCGCGAAGGGCAGTGCCTTGAGGTCGTCGGCCATCAGCGCAACATCGGCGGTCTCTAACGCTACGTCGGAGCCTGCGGCGCCCATAGCAATACCGACGCTTGCGCTCGCCATGGCGGGCGCGTCGTTGACACCGTCACCGACCATGCCCACCCGGCCGTAGCGCTCCCGTAGTGCGGCGATCTCGGCAACTTTGTCCTCAGGCATCAGGTCGCCTCGCGCGTATGCGACGCCGACTTCGGCGCCGACCGCATCGGCCACCCGCTGGTTGTCACCGGAAAGCATGACGGTTCTTTCGATTCCCAGGTCCGCAAGACGGCTGATCACCGTTGATGCCTCCGGCCGGGCTACATCCATCAATCCGATGGCACCCAGCCAGCGCTCGCCCGCACGCACCAGCATCGTGGTGCGCCCCGCCTGTTCGAGTCTCTCGACATCGTCGCGCAGTTCGCTCGGCGGACGCTGGGCGGCGTCGGTGAACAGCTCGCTCTTGCCAATGCGGACCTCCACCCCGTCGATGGACGCGGCAACGCCGCGACCGATGAGTGCGCGGACATCGGTCGCCCGAGGTACCGTCGCGCCGGCCAGGCGCTCGCGACCGTCGCGGACGATGGCGCGTGCAAGTGGGTGATCGCTCTGCTCCTCGACTGCGACCGCCACCGCGAGCAGTTCGGTGTCGTCGGTGCCCGCGGTCGTGATGACGTCGGAGACCCGCGGTCGGCCTTGGGTGAGAGTGCCGGTCTTGTCGAACGCCAGCACCTCGACCCGGCCCAGCTCCTCGAGCGCGGCGCCACCCTTGATCAAGATCCCGGCCCTGGCTGCTCGTGCCACCGCCGAAAGCACTGCGCTGGGAGTGGCGATCGCCAGTGCACATGGGCTGGCAGCCACGAGGACTGCAAGCGCACGGTACACGGTGGCACTAAACGGCTCGTCCACGACTAATCCGGCGAACAGGAGCAGGAAGACGCCGATCAGGGTTGTTGGCACGAAGATGCGTTGAAACCTATCGGTGAAACGCTGCATCGATGTGGTCTTAGTTTGCGCCTCGGCGACCAACTGTACGACGCGGGCCAACGTGGAGTCACCGGCAAGTCTGGTCACCTGAATTTCGATGGCGCCAGCACCGTTTATTGTCCCGGCGAAGACCCGAGCCGACGCGTCGACGAGTTCGGGTGAAGTAGCGGCTGCGACCACGTCCGGTACGGGGCGCTTGTCGACGGGAACGCTCTCGCCGGTCACCGGAGCCTGGTCGATGCTGCTGGCGCCGGCGACGACGAAGCCGTCGGCGGCGAGTCGCATGTTGGGCCGCACGACGACGATGTCCCCGACGCGTAAGTCGGTCACGGGCACTTCGATGGCGGTGGCGCGGCCGCCGCGTCGAACCAGTGCCGTCTTGGGAGCAAGTTCGGCGAGCGACTCGATCGCCCGGCGGGCGCGGCCCATCGCGTAGCCCTCCAGCGCGTGACCGACGCTGAACAGAAAAAGCAACAGAGCACCCTCGGCGACTTCACCAAGCGCCGCTGCGCCTGCTGCGGACACCAGCATCAGGAAGTCGATCTCGAATCGGCCCTGCCGCACGCTGGCGAATGCCTCCTGCGCGGTAAAGAACGCACCAAAAAGGAACGCCAGGGCGTAGACCACCAACTCGGCGGGCCGCGGTGTGTCTGCGAAGGTCGCCAGAAGCCATCCGGCGAGCAGCAACGTCCCAGACAGCCCCGCGAAGACGAGTTCGCTTCGCGCCCCGAGGATCCCGCCGTGACCGTGGTCATGGTTGCCGTGCGCTTCGTCGCCGGCGGCGGCGCCGTCTGCGTGGTTGTCCCCGGCGCTCGGCGCTGTGGTCAGGGAGGGCGCCGCCTCGCTGGCGATGATGTCGGCGAGTTCCTGGGCGGTCACCGTCACACGCTCAAACTCCAGCTCGACCGAGTTGGGGGTCGCTGCTGCGGCGACCACGCCAGGCAGTGTCGATAACAGGTCAGCCAGCGCCGTAGGGTCTGTTCGCTCCTCGTGGGTGTCGCTCATCAACCAACGCAGGTGGCCATACTTCGCACTGATGGTCTCTGCCGCTGCCCATGCGTGCCGCTGCACGTCGACCGCAGTCCCGGCATTGGCGTCGTAGTGGACGCACAGACGTGGTTTCGACGTGTCGCCGTCGATGACATGGGCCCTTTCGATGACCGCGTTGTCAGCCAGGTCGTGCGATAGGCGGTCGGCGCAGCGTTCGTCACCACCGGGAAGAAGGGCGGCCAGCTCGAGCGCCAAAGCCCTGTTCACAGCTGTACCGAGGCGGCCTCGGCGCCCGCCGCCTCATCTTCGTTCCGTCGCATAGATGCGAGTATACGCATACCTGCATGCAACCGTCGACCCGTGCGGTGATTCGGCTGATGGGAAACCGCGGATAGGGTCTCGGTGCAACCTGGACAGCTGCGACGGCAGTCCTCGAATATCGAGTAGATGCTTGAAGCCGTTGCGCTGCAGGGCAGTTCGAAGCATCTGCGCGCCTGCTTCAGTGTCCGCCACCTCTTCGCCGCATCCACCAAGTGGACCGTAGGAGGTAGTCGCCACGTCCATGAAGCCGCCGTAGCAGCTCGCGAAACTCGATCGGCAGGTCGGACGGCAGCCGACATCCGCGAAGCAAGGGGCTGCGCTGTCTCCCATTCATTTCGGCTAGTTCGAAGAATGGTGCATCACGCCGGCATCCTCGGGCGTTCGTTAAGCCGCGCTTCAATCATGTGCCGAGTCCGCGCACTGTGGTCGGGATCCTCCGGTAACCGCCCCGGGTGAGGAAAGTAGTTGCCAGCAATGACGGG
>JBMYXJ010000240.1:0-4862 GCA_049608285.1 Mycobacterium sp.
TCCACCAGGTTTGCCACCGCCACCGGGAATTTAGCCCGTGGCGGTGCGGATGACCCAGCAGAGGTTCGATGAGTTGGTCGGTGACGCGCTCGACCTCATACCGGCTGATCTAGCGTCGGCGATCGACAATGTTGTGATCCTTGTGCAGGACCGCGATCCCGATGAGCCCGGCCTTCTCGGCCTCTATGAAGGCGTCGCCTTGACCGAACGTGATTCGTGGTACGGCGGCTCGCTGCCTGACACGATCACGATCTATCGCAAAGCGCTGTTGGATGTCTGCGACAGCGACGATCAGGTTGTCGAAGAAGTGGCCATCACCGTGATCCACGAGATCGCCCACCACTTCGGCATCGACGACGATCGACTACACGAGTTGGGTTGGGCCTGACCCACACCCAAGCGCGGCAAACCGATGCCACCGCCGTGAAATGCTATGAACGGGTCATGACCAGCGAATGCCGAGCGTGCCGGTCCGACCTGGAGCACTGCCACGGGGCCCTCATTCACCACGCCTATCGGCGTTCCGAATGCACTGAGGACGGGTGCATTACCGCCGAGGTTGAACACACTGCGCACCTGGACTGCATCGCGGTCGGTTGTACCTGCGATGCGACCGACGCAGAGAGCTTGTCAGCCCATCGGGTCGGCTGAGGGCGCCGACTCTGGCACGCGGTTGATCACCGGGCCGTGGACGAACGGTGGGGTCAAGCTGCCCCAGCGCAGGCAGCTCCAGCGTCCCTCGGTGATCGGGGCCAAGACCACCGACTCAGTGTTCGCCAGGTGGTGGTCAACGGCGAAGCGGCCGTCGACGCCGGCCAGCACTGCCGCGACTAGGCGGATCGCTGCGCCGTGGCTGACCACAACGATGTCGCCGTGGAACGCGTCGTCTTCCAAGTAGCGCATCCGGAGCCGATGAAGCACCGGGAGGTAGCGGCCTAGCACGTGACGCGCAGTCTCGCCGCCGGGAAGTGGCAGGCCGTGCTCCCCGCCGTGCCAACGCCGGTAGATCGCGTTGAAGTCTTCGTGCGCAGCGTCATCGCCGCGGTTCTCCAGGTCACCGACCTGGACCTCGTGAATACCTTCGAGCGCTTGTGAGCCGATCGTGACCCCGGAATCAGTCGCAGTCCCGATGCGGCCGTCGGTGTCGATCTCCGCGCGTATTTCTTCACGTATTTCGTGGGCCGTCTGCACAGCCCGAGTCGCGACCGAATGCGCGATCAATGCCGGCGGTCTCGGAAGAGCGCGGGCGAACGCTCGGGCCTGGTCGCGACCGAGGTCGGTAAGTTCGGCGCCCGGAGGCCGAGTGTCCAGGCGGCGTTCGACGTTGCCATGCGTCTGCCCATGTCGCAGGAGCACCAACCGGCCGCTCACTGCCGACCTTCGCGCAGTCGCGCCAGCCAAGCCTCCGCCTCATCCATCGGTGGGGGCGCCGCCCCCAGTGCGTCGCCAGTCGGCCACGAGCCGAGGTAACGCACATCGGCGCACCGACGGTGCAGTGCGCGCAACGCCTCGGCCACAGAGTCGTCGTCGATGTGCCCGACGAAGTCGAGGAAGAACACGTAGGTGCCGAGCTCGATGCGGGTGGGCCTGGACTCGATGCGGGTGAGGTCGATGTCGCGGATAGCCAGCTCAGTCATGGCCGAAACCAGGGCGCCCGGCACGTTGTCCAACCGCAGCACGACTGATGTGCGGTCGGCCCCGGTGCGCATCGGCGGCGGAGCCGGAACACCGACGAGAACGAACCGGGTACGGGCGTTGGGCTCGTCGACGACCCCCGCTGCCAGCGAGTCCAGCCCGTAGCGTTCGGAGGCCAGCGCAGTGGTAACCGCCGCATCCGCCTTTCCGGCGGCCACGTCCTGCGCGGCGGCGGCGTTCGAATTGGCCGGACCCAGTTGCCCTTTCGGAAGGTGCTCAGCCAGCCAATTTCTCACCTGGGCGGCGGCGACCGGGAAAGCAGCGACGGTGTGCACCTCCGAATCAGCGGTTCCGGGCCGGACGGCGATGGTGAAGGACACATCGAGCGTTAACTCGGCGAAAATCTGCAGTGGTGTGCCGATGGCCAGATTGTCCAGCGTCGAGAGCACGGATCCGTCGATCGAGTTCTCGATCGGCACGCAGGCGAACTCCGCATCGCCGGAGCGGACGGCCGCCAGGGCGGCCACCGTGCTCTCCAAGGCAATCGGCGTGATCGGCGCGTCGGCCATAGATCCGGCGCCACCCGTCGGTGGTATCAGGCCGTTGCCCACGATGGCACGCAGCGCAGCCTCGGTGAACGTTCCTTCGGGGCCGAGATAGGCGATGCCGGGCACTGCCCTAGCGTATCGGTTCGCTGTGGTAATCCCATTGCGCTGCACCACCTAGCAGCACGGGCAGGCCCGATACTCAGGTCCGTGGGAGCGGCTCACTTGGCGCCCACGCTGGCGACTGCGTCGATGACAGCCCCGGGATCATCGAGGGACACGAAGGTCTTTGCCCCCGGTACCTCGATAAGGGTCGAGTTTGGGAACAGCGCATCCATCCTGTTCGCCAGGGACGCAGTGAAGCAACGGTCTGCCATTCCCCACACCAGTACGACAGGTTTGGTGAATTGCGGGAAGCGGGTCGACACGTCGGTGAGATCGGTGGCGCTGACATGCCGTATCAGCTTCGCGAGATTACTGCGGATGCGAACGTCCTTGCGGCAGGGTTCGAGCCAAGCGGCTGTCAGTGCCGGGTCTGGGTTAGCCGCGAGCAGGCCGTAGCCGAGCGGCGAGTGCCGCACTACTTTGAATCGCATCTGTCCGAGCATCAATCCGATGGACTTGGGGCCGCGCAGTATGGCGAAGATGGCAGTGAAGGGGAAGGGCGGGAACACATCGAAGGCGTCGCAATTGGTGAGGACTAATCGGCCTACGTTTTCGGGATAGGCGTCGATGACGAGCTGGCACAGTCCGCCACCGGTGTCATTACCGACCAGAGTCACATCCGTTAGGTCGAGCTCGGTGATGAAGTCGGCGATGAGGGTTGCAACCCAGACGGGCGACAACTCAGCATTCTCGTCGATCGGGATGGTGTGCGAGCCCAGGGGCAAGGTGGGCAGTATGCAACGAAATCCCCTTCTCGCCAATCCTTCTGCTACCTCAGTCCACAGACGGTGATCGACCAGGATGCCGTGGATGAACAACACCGGAGGATGCGGCGAATCCTCTGGTCCGAGTATCCGGTAGTCGATCGTTGCTTGGCTGAGCGTGACTTGCGGCATTTCCACTCTCCTCGGAGTAACTCAGAAGTCAGCACTCGTCGCCGAATAGCAGCAACATCCAACGCCCATCCTGCTTCACGAAGTCCAACGTGTCGGTGTCTGGCTCATCCTCGTTTTCGACGGATGCCGTCGCTGTTACTTTCGCAGTGTCACCGGTGACTTCGATGGCGATGATGTCGAAGTCAATGCGGCCGGTTTCGGCGCGATCTTCGCGCAGTTCTGCCGCGTCGCTGAGCCCGGACCGTTCCGCCGGGCAGAAGTAGTTCAGATAGGAATCGTGGTCGGCATTGTTGTATGCCTCGGCCAACGAGTTCAGAGTGTCGCGTATCTGGTCTTCATCCGAGATCGGTGGATCGGACCGTTGAAACGCGACGATTATCGTTGTCACTCCGATGGCCACGATGACCGCCGCGGCTACGCACAGGCCGATGACGACCTTGCGTGGGGTACGACCTCCCGGCGGACGTCCTGACGCTTCGTCGTCAATCCACAGCTGCCACCCGGGCGGGGGAGGTGGCCAGGAGGCATCCGGGGTCCAACCCGGGCTCGGAACCCACCCCTCTTGCGGCGGCGGCCAGTTCGGTGGTGGGTTGAAACGCATCGTAGGGTCCTCTCCGCCAACCAGGTGCTAGTCAGCGTAGTTCAGTGTCCCTGCTGCGGTAGACACTCGGCCCAGCGGGCCGACTGCCTCGCGGGTGATCGGGCGAACAGGGTTGCGGTCAGGGTCATTCAACTAGTGAGCAAAAGGGATTGGGCCCGACTCGGCGTGCGCACCGCAGCGGGGCCCTTGCGTGGAAACCGGCATTTAGTTAGGTTAGGCTCACTTCACTACCAAAGGACGGCTCGATGGCATCTCCGGCACCGACCGCGGCGGAACGGATCCGTAGCGCGTGCGCGCGGAGGACAGGCGCGATGCTTGTCGTCGAAGCCGCCGACCCAGCCCCCACGCCCGTGCACCACTTGCTCGCCGACGGGTCTTTCGCAGTAACCGTGCCGGTCCACAGCAATGCAGCTGCGATGGTCGTCGCTGCCGGCAACCCCGGCCCACACGCGATGCTCGAAATGACCGACTACGCACCCCTTCCCCTGCGCGAGCCGGTGAGAGCGCTGGTGTGGATCCAGGGCAGGCTGCAGGACATCCCGACAGGCGAGCTGCCCGACCTGCTCGATTTGGTTGCAACCTCCGACCCCAATCCTGCTCTGCTGCAGGTCCGTACCGAGGCCAGCTGCTCAGCCACCGGCGCCGAGTCAGATGCCGTCCGTTATGCGCTCATGCGCCTCATGATCGAATCCGTGGTGGTTGCCGATGCAACCGGCGCCGAATCCGTGGCACCGAACGTACTGCTGGCGGCGCGCCCGGACCCTTTCTGCGCCATGGAATCGTGCTGGCTCCAGCACATGGAAGCCGCACATCGCGACGTCGTTGAACGGCTTGCCAGCAGGCTTCCCACATCCCTGCGCCGCGGACGCGTGCGGCCGCTGGGTCTGGACCGATACGGATTGCAGCTACGGGTTGAGGGTGACGACGGTGACCACGACGTCCGGCTGCCATTCGCCGGGCCGGTGGACGACGTCACCGGCTTGAACAAGGCGATCCGGGTACTCATGGGGTGCCCGTTCC
>JBMYXJ010000241.1:0-4861 GCA_049608285.1 Mycobacterium sp.
TCAGGCATGGTCGGAGGCCTCAATCTCGCGGAAATAACAGGCGGCGCCTACAAGGGTCTCTCCGCGATAAATGGGCTGCGAGCGCTCAATCTCGACCCAGTAGCCATCTGGCCGCCAACGTGTCGTGATGTGCAGCGTGCCGCCCTCGATGGTCTCTCGGTCGCGCAGGCTGCGGACTAGCGGCATGTCCTCAACGGCGAGTTCAGGCCCATCGGGATGGGCGCGCACCTCAAATCGGGCAATCACCCAATCTGCTGGCCCCAGTGGCGCGCCGGCGAGGCGCTGGGCCTCGCGATTGACGATGGCGATTGCTCCATCGCGATCACAGGCCCAGATCGCGACGACGGATTGCTCGACGACGCCGATAAACAGCGCCAAGCTTTCGATAATGCTCGAAAAGTTGTCGCGTGTGGTGGACAGGTCGTTGGTCAAGCTGCCACCTGCGAGGCGAGCGCCTGTGCCTTGATCTCAGCGAGGACGTCGCGATAGATCCGCGTCTTGAATTGGGGCGTCGTCCAGTACGGGATCGCGGTCCCGCCCAGTGCAACAACGGACGCCGCATGCTCGATCAGCGAGCGCCGGCTCTGTGGGCCGCTCTGCGACGTGGTGTAGGCCGCGCCGCCGAAGACCAGCTTCATCGGCCGGTGGGAGTGGCGCTCGTGCGCCTTTTGCGGCAGACGGGTCGGCCCCGTCACCCGGCCGCGATTCTTCGGCCAGGCATGGCACTGGATCCAGAATTCGCAGGCGATGCCGTGCCAAGGGCGGATGACGCCGTCGGTCGAGTAGACGACGTCCGTGATGATGATCGGGATGCCCTGCAGCTCGTCGCGGTAGATCTCGGCGATGCGGCGCCGCTCCGCCTCGCGCAGTGCCGCAGTCCTGGGCCGATGCCCCTTGGGGAATCCGCGGGCCCACGGGCCCTCAAGGTCCAAGACGATCCCTTTGAGCCCCAGGCCCCAATACAATTCGCGGAGCACAGCGCAGGCCGCGCGGGCATGGACTTCATCGGGCCGCGCCCAACTCATCACATAGACGCCGACACCAGCGGCGTGGAAGTCAGCGAAGCTCAAGGCCATGTCGGCCATGGGCCGAAACGTCTGGAACGCGGCACCATGGCGAATGCCATTGAGCGTCACACACACGTCGGTGCTCGCATCGATGAGACGCTGGCGCATCGCGCCATTGCCGGGATTGGCTGCTCGGCCCCACGCATGCGTGATGACTTGCTCGATCATCCGCGCCCCCTTGGTTTGGTGTCGCCGCCAGCCGCGGTGGCCTTGGTGGGCCCGCTCATGGTTCCCTTGATCACCCCACCGCGCGTGCGAGCGGCTTGGATCGACTTTTCCAGAGTCTTGTCCGCCTCCAACAGCGGCTCCGCGGTGCATAGCGGCAGCGCCAGATCGGCGCTGAACCGCCGCATGTAGCCGGCCCGCTCAGCGACGTAGATTGCCGCCCCCGGCAACAACAGGCGTGCGGCGCGGTACGCCTGGGCAGCATCCTGCGGCAGCTGGTGGCTTGTGGGCATCACCTGTGCAGTCGACGAGTCGCCCGGCTGCCAGCACACCCACTCGCCCGGCTGCGCGCCGTCTAGGGCCGCGGCTGCATCTCGGTCCTCACTCACGGCGACACTCCTGGCAGCGTGTAGGTAGCGCCGACGATGGTGGCGTCATCGCCGTAGCGAGCGGCGACGCCCTGGGCGAACACCTGGGCGTAGGTCGGCGTTGCGGTCGCAGCGATTTCGTCGATCACGGCGTTGCATGCTGCGTACAGGTCGGACTCAGCGGCGTAGGCCGCTTGGATGGCGGCGCCGACGGACTCCAGGTCGGCTGGGACGAGCGCGTGCATGTACACCCATCCCAGCGCCGACGAGACGACGGGATCGGGGCCGAGCACGCTGCCAGCAGGCGAATACAGGTCGATCACCCCAAGGCCGGCCCGTGAGTAGGTGGCGTCGAGCGTGTCGACGGCATCGCTGTCGCGCTTGGCTCGGTGTCGGGCGTTGCCGCTGCCGAGGCTCGCGTCGTAGTGCTGCAGCAGGCGGCGCGTGCCGTCGAACACCACGTTGGTGGTGCCGTTGGGCTGGCCGATTAGGTCGGTCCCAGCATCGGAGCGCGCGAATTGGCGCAGTTCGCCGGTGGGGTTGACCCGCGTGGCGATCATGAACGACCCGTTCGTGTCGTCATCGCCCGAGGCCGACCAAACCACGCGATACGTCGACTCGTCGCCGAGGCCAGGGTCGGCCTCGAACACCGTGACGACAGACCAGTCGGCAGCGTTGTCGTTGGTGAGATCTTCGAAGGCCTGAGCGGTCGCCTCCGAAGCAAGCGCGTAGGCGCCGACGCCGAAGTGGGCCCAATGGCGCGAACCGACAGAGCCACGCGCTCGCCGCACCAGGCCGCCAGTTCTAGCACTTGAGCGCCTAGACCCGCGCCGGCGCGACCCTCGGGAGGATCCTCGCACTATGACGGCGTCTCAGTGTGAATCGTGTTGCCGCTCCCGGTCGTGAATGCGGCTGCATGGCCCTCGAACCCATTAGCCTCGGTGCGCGCCGATGGGTACTCGCTGACAGGGTGTTCGGTGAGCTCTGCATCCCACGAAATCGTGTTGGCTGCGATGGTGCCGCCGCTGTTGTTGTGCAGCACGATTTCCACGAACTGGCGCACGCGCTCAGTCCAGGCGGCCGCATTGGTGGGCACCGACAGCTGGACCTGCAACGATAACCCCAGCAACGACGCGTTGACCCATCGCATCGCCACAGGCGTATAGACCCGCGCCGAGCGGGCCACTCGCGGCAGGGTGATGACCAGCGACGCCCCATTGGCGAGCGTGCTAGTGTAGGTGCCACTATGGTAGTCGCCAATCACAATGGCGTTGTTTTCAACTGTGCTTGCCACTTAGACGCTCCTTCCATCGCCAATCGACAGGTCAAACCCGTAGAATGACGCAGTGCCCTGCGTGCCGTCAGCAGCAAGGTCGATATCTGTCAGCAAATAGACGAACTCACCGACCCCGATTGAGGGCGTTGACGTCATCGTCAGTGAGACGCTCTTGGTGCCGGTGCTGCCCAGCGCAAGGGTGCCGGTGCCGATGGTGGTCCCTGCGCCCGTCGTGCCGTTGACCACCACCAGCGTCAGAGACTGTGTGGTGATCGTGCCATCAAACGCTGTGGCTACATCGTAGTAGAACGTGCACCCGTTGACCCACGTCTCGCGCGCAGGCAGGCTCAGCGCCTGTCGGATCTGATAGTCCTCTTGGCCCGTCGTGCCGGTGCGGACGAACGACAGGTAAGAGCCGAAATGCTGAATCGTGATGTCGCCGTTGTCGACGCTGGCGGTGTACTCAGATCCGTGAGCTGGCACGAACTGGGCGTGGATCTTGCCCTGGCGCACATCCGTATACGTCGTGTTGGCTGACCAGTTGGCCCCCGTCGTGCCGTTGGGGATCGACACCTGATAGAGCACCGTGTGACCCGTAGGAGTGGCCGGCACCCCTGCGCCTGGCGTCCCAGCTGTCACCACCAGGGACGTCTCATGACCCCATCGTGTGTCCTGGCTCGTGGTCGAGCCCCCATCCTGCTGGACAGATTCGGGCCGGTCGGTGCCTACCGTCGACGTAATCGCGACCAGATCAACGCGCGTTGAGCCGGATGCGTTGTCGGTATGCGCAACGTCGGTGTCAGCCTCAAGCAACGTCAGGCCCCAGCCATTGGCCGTATCCTCTCCGTCAAGCACAGCCGCATAGGTGGCCGCGCTGCGGTGAATGGCCGCGCCCGCCTGAACAGTGGTTGCCGCCGCGCCACCGCCAGCCGCTGAGGCCTTGAGGCCACCAAGGACATAGCCGCCCTCGGCTGGTGCAACGTCAGCAAGAAATTTGGCCGCAAACATGCGCAACGTGTCATATCCGGTCCAGCGGAACCCGGCGTTCAACTTGTCCGCCTTGGGTGCTTGGTCGTCAACGACAAAGCCGGTGCGAATGGGCATTACGCCACCTCCTCAACATGCGCCCAGACTCCGCCGAGCTTGATACTGTCAACCATCTGTTGCAGACCCTCAATCACGCCATCGCGGACAGTATCGCCCTTGCCGATAGGATTTGAGGACTTGCCAATGACTCCGCGTGTCGGATGGCCAATTACAAACCCTCCGACATTGGTCCCAAGATTGGGGACTTTGATCTTGAAATGCGCCAGCCGGCTGATCGGATTGCTCGACTTGCCGATGACGCCTCGGGTCGGATGGCCAATTACAAACCAATGATCCCATGGCTCCCAGAGCGTCGCAACCACCCCGTAGGGCCTGAGGTAGTCGTTGACTGCCGACAGGATTGCGTTTGGCGTCACCCCGCCTGGCAGCGCTCGGATCCTCTTGCGGTAGTCTGCATCCGCCTCGCCATCTGAACGTGGTTTGCCCCGGCCCTTGCCAATCAGGTCTAGCGTCCCCAAGCGCCCGCCTGACGGCGCAGTGACCCCGATGACAGTGATCTCACCCGCCGCGACGCTCGCCACGAACTCATCGCGGCCAGCGGTGGTGGTCGATGGGATCCAGTCGATCTGGGACACCGGATCAACGCCCGATGGCAACGCCAGTTGGTCGATGAACTCGGCCTCAACATTGCCCTCAAACCCAGCATACTCAGCCACGACGCCAACGGTTGTGTTGGTGCCCGCCCCCGCGCCGCCACCCACAGCCAGGCTCTCAGTCAGCGCATAGCGAACGCCCCAGCGCGTTGCGCACAAGATTTGGCCAGCCTGTAGGCCCTGAGCGTTGGTCGCGCCAGCGGTCCAGGTGACTTTGACGGTGCCAGTCGCCTTGACGGCGCCGGTGAACCCGTCTCCTCTTACGCTTTCTGCGAGCCATGCTCG
>JBMYXJ010000242.1:0-4519 GCA_049608285.1 Mycobacterium sp.
CCGTGGACCGAGCCGGTCATCGGTAATCGAGTTCGGCGTAAGGGAACACCCGAGGGCACGGGGAAGGAGTCCCAGTGACCGAGGAGATGCATCCCGAAGTGGCGGCCGTCCTGCAGCAGGCGCGACGCTTGCAATCGTTGATGGACGATCAACTGGACAAAATGGAAAATTGCTCCTTCACGGCCGCCGATAAGACCGACACGGTAGAGGTGACGCTCAACGGTCACCACTGGCTCAAGGACGTCTACATCCAGGACGGCTTGCTTCGGCTCGGCGCCGAGACCGTCGAGCAGCGCGTCAACGAGGCCTTGGTGAACGCCGGCGCGGAGGCGTCGGCGTCGATCGACGCCGACCGCGAGCGCATCGACGCAGCGGTCGCCGAGATCACGGCAGAAATGTCAGACAAGGAGCGCGAATAGTCTGGGCAGGGGCTCAGCAATGTCAGGGTAGGTCGACCTTGCTCGCCAGCCAGCGACCGTCGACCTTCTCCATGGTCATCACGACCCGACTGCGGTCCAACTGCGGTGCCGGGGCAGCCGCGTTGCTCACCGCCTGATCGATGAACAAAACCACCTCCACCCGGTTCTTCGTGGCTGACTTGACCGCCGCATCGAGGACCATGCCGTTCGCCGTGGCCTTGTTGTCGATCAGTACCTGGCGGAGCTGAGCGCTAGATTGTTGATAGAGGTCTTTGAATTCGCCGGTCGAGCCATCGATGACGCCGGTGATGTTCGTATCGACGGCGTTAGGGTCGATGGTGGTCAGCGTGATGGCGAATTTCTCTGCCGCGTCAAGTGCCTGTGCAGCGGCGACATCTTTCTGGTGGTGCTGAAATAGCAGCCACCCCTCATAGCCGGCCACCGCCAACACGGCGACCAGCACCGCCGCCGCGATCCACCGAGTTGCTGTTCGGCCCCGCGGCCGGCCACTGGCGGGGCCCCCCTCCTCACCACCATCGTCAGCGGCCACCTCCGCCGGGTCGACATCGTCACCACCATCGTCAGCGGCCACCTCGTCCGGGTCATCCTCGGCGACGCCGCCCCCCGAGTTGCCACTCCCCCGGCCCTGCGTGGCCTCGAGGTCGGGCGGCGAGGTGTCCTGCCCCTTGTCGTCGTCCGATGTGGTGTGTGCGTCAGGGGTTTCAGACGAAGACTTCACCTCAACCACCTAACCCTTCGTCCCGGGATCGGGAAGACACGCGCACACCTTATCCGGCGCAACAGCACGATGGCACAGCCTGGCCGGCGTCAGCAGACAGTGACGCACCGGCTTGAGCGCTCAGTTGCACGCTCCTTGGCCTCGTAGTGTGTTACCCCACCGCGTGGCGGCAAAGATGTTGGCGTGGGTGACACCCGCCGGATTCAGGTTCCGCATACTCTCGGCGATGCGGGTCAGCTGATAAGTCACACTGGTGATCGCTTCGCCGCCGTATATCGGCGAGTACGGGCCAAAGTTGTTGGGTGTGTTTTCAATGGTCAGCAGCGCCACCCGGGGCGCCAAGAAGGCCGTCGACTGGTCGATGTTGGCGACAACAGCACTGGCCTGCCCCTGCATGCCGCCGGCCGAGTAGTCGTCATGCTTGTCGGCGAGGTTGTTATTGAAGTCGTTTATCTGGCCCATCAGCGGATCGAACTGCGCATTGAACCACTGGCACGAATCCGACATAGCGCTGATCATCTCCGGTGTCACCTGGTAGGTGAACGTGCTGAACGGCCAGATTTCGAAGTTGGGCGACCAATCGGTGGGTCCCGGGGTGAACACCGGCAGCGGCGGGGGGGCCGGCTCAGCGGTGGCGTGGCCAGACGTCACCAAGCCGGTCACCGCGATCGCCGCAGCACACATCAGAGCAGAACACATCCGCCGAACTGTCTTCGCACCCATTCCCATCCTCCTGCTCTCAAACGATTACCCGATCAGCTCGGACTCCGCGGCGAAACGGGACATCTGACCTGGCTCATCCCCCGACATGTGACCTGGCCCGTCGGCCCGAGTCAGCCGCCCGGCCAACCCGGCGGGTTCGGTGTTACCGTCTGCGCACGAACAGACGTATCGATCCTGGCAAAAGTAGTCGCAAGACCGCGCAAGCGTTTTACCCTGTCCTCCGTACATCGCCACCGATTTGCAGGAGCTGCATTGACCGACCCGAACTCGTTGGGCCGCGCAGGCTT
Source organism: Mycobacterium sp. (assembly GCA_049608285.1). GTDB lineage: Bacteria > Actinomycetota > Actinomycetes > Mycobacteriales > Mycobacteriaceae > Mycobacterium. Next base: position 2,169 of record JBMYXJ010000242.1, read on the forward strand.
CTTGCACGGGCACCGTCCCCCGCGAACTGCTAGCTAACGGACACCAGAGAATGACCATCGAGCGGGAGATGCCGCCCACCGACACCAAGTCACGCGACGACGCTGTGGTCGCGATCGAGGATTGGTCCAAGGGGTACGTCAAGCGGCATCCCCTGGAATCCCTCTCCACCGTCGGGCACCAGTGCGTCCTCGCGGTGCGCACTATCCAGTACTTCTTCATCGACCTGTTCACGGGCAAGTTTCAGTGGGGCGAGTTTGTGCGGCAGGGTTCCTTCATGGCGGGGACCGCGGTGGTGCCCACAATCCTGGTGGCGCTGCCGATCGGGGTGACACTGTCCGTTCAGTTCGCCCTGCTGGCCAACCAAGTCGGTGCCTCGTCGCTGGCCGGCGCGGCCAGCGGGCTGGCCGTGATCCGTCAGGCTGCCTCGCTGGTTGCGGCGATCATGATGGCCTCGGCCGTGGGGTCGGCCGTCACCGCCGACCTCGGTTCCCGCAAGATGCGTGATGAGCTTGACGCCATGGAGGTCATGGGCGTTTCAGTGATCCGCCGCATGGTGGTACCCCGATTCGCCGCGGCCATCATGGTCGGTGTCGCACTCACCGGGATCATCGCCTTCGTCGGCTTCCTGGCCTCCTACCTGTTCAACGTCTACGTCCAGGGCGGCGCACCCGGCAGTTTCGTGTCCACATTCGCATCGTTCGCCACCCCGGAAGACATGGTCGTCGCCCTGGTCAAGGCCGTCGTCTACGGCGGCATCGTCGCGGTCATCGCCTGCCAGAAGGGCATGTCCACCAAGGGCGGGCCCATCGGTGTCGCCAACTCGGTCAACGCCGCGGTCGTGGAGGCGATCTTGATACTCATGGTGGTCAACGTCGCCATCAGCCAGCTCTACAACGTGCTCTTCCCCAGGACGGGGTTGTGACATGACGCCTTCCCCGTTCGTCCCGACCATCGCTCGGCCGTTCGTCGGCGCCTATCGGAGATTCGCCACCTCGGGCATCCGGCTGGGTCACATGCTCACGTTCTTCGTCCGGGTGGTGGCCGGAGTCCCCATAGTGCTCCGGAACTACAAGAAGGAATTTCGCCGCCTACTCTCCGACATCGCCTGGGGCAACGGCTCCATCGTGGTCGGCGGCGGCACCATCGGCGTAGCGCTGGTGCTCGGCGTCACCGCCGGAGCTCTTGTCGCTCTCGAGGGCTACAACTTCCTCAACCTGCTCGGCTTGGGTCCCGCGACGGGGATCCTCTCGTCGCTGGTGAACACCCGCGAGCTCGCGCCGATCATGGCGGCGCTGGCATTCGCGATGCAGGCTGGTTGCCGGTTCACTGCGCAGTTGGGCTCCATGCGAATCGCCGAAGAGATCGACGCCCTCGACACCTTGGGGATCCAATCCATCCCGTACCTGGTCACCACCAGGCTGATGTCTGCCGTGATCGCCGTCATCCCGCTGTACCTGGCGTGTCTGGCGACCACCTACATCACGGCCCAAGTTGTCGCCGGAATCATCAGCGGCGGATCTACCGGGCCCTACCTGCACTACTTCACCATGATGTTGACCAGCACCGACATCGTCTACTCGGTGATCAAATGCGTTGTATTCGTGTGGATCGCCTCGACCCTGCAGTGCTACTACGGCTTCTACGCCAAAGGCGGGCCAGAAGGTGTCGGCATCGCGGCCGGGCATGCGATGCGGGCGGCGATCACCGTCGTGGTCATCACGAACATGCTGCTCACCATGGCCATGTGGAGTGTCGATGCCGGCGCCAAGTTTGGGGGCTAGATGGGGAACTCACTAGATCAGGACGGACGCGGCCCCTCCGACACACAGTTGCTCGTCGCTGGGATCGTCGTATCGCTGGTGATTGCGCTTACCGTCGGAACGCTGCTGATGAAGTCGACCGGACGGCTCGACAAGTTCGTCCGAGTGGTTGCCGACATGGTCAACGTCGGCGACGGCCTACCCAAGAGTTCTGACGTCAAGTACCACGGGTTGCTGGTTGGCAGCGTAGACACCGTCGTCCCAGCGGTCGACGGCCAGCCCAACTTCGTCCATATCAACCTCAAGCCCAGGTACGCCGAGGACATCCCCAACAACGTCACCGCGCGCGTGGTCCCAAGCAATGTGTTTGCGGTGTCCTCAGTCCAACTGGTCGACCCGGTTACCTCGGGCAACACCCCCGGCCCCGGGATCGAGAGCGGTGCGCACATCCCCGAGGACGCCAACTTGTCGACGGTGCTCTTTCAAACCACCATCAGCAAGTTGCGGGACGTACTGGCCGCAGTGGGCCGGGGACGCGGCGACGACAGCCTGGGCATTCTGGCCGCTGTCGGAGCCGCCACCGAGAACCG
>JBMYXJ010000242.1:4576-4839 GCA_049608285.1 Mycobacterium sp.
TCGACCAACTCAACTCCATCGTCGCCACCGAACCCGGCCCGTCGACGACCACTGCTCTGGTAGAGGCAGCCCAGGGCTTGCAAGCCACCGCACCCGAACTCGTCGACGCGCTGCAGCAGGCGGTCCGACCGATGCGCACCTTCGCCGAGAAGCGCGCGGAACTGACCTCGTTGGTCGCCGGTTCGCAGTACACGTTGGGCGTCACCCGGCAAGCATTCGACAACCACACCGACAAGCTGATTCAAATCACTCACGACCTGACG
>JBMYXJ010000243.1:0-4815 GCA_049608285.1 Mycobacterium sp.
TCGGCTCGGGGGTAGATCCAGGCCGATATCGATCAGTTCCACGCGCCCACAGTCCCGCAGCGCGTGGACAGGCTTGAGCCCGCCAAAGGTCACAGTGAGGGCGGGTGTGACGTGCGGCCCGTCCGCGGCGCCTGTGTGAACGTCGACCCCGCTGGGCAGGTCGACGGAGACCACCGGGATGCCCGCTTGCCTGACCGCCTCGAAGATTTCTGCGGCGTTTGCCCGCAGCGGACCGGAGCCGGAGATCCCCACCACGCCGTCGATAACCAGATGGGTTGCTGCGGGCAAGCTTTCAACGACGCGCCCCCCGCCGCTCCGGAACGCCGCGAGTGCCTCCCGATGTACGCGCTCCGGTTTGAGCAGGATTGCTGTCACATCCGCGCCGCGGCGGGACAGGAACGTCGCGGCCCACAGTGCATCTCCACCGTTGTCACCGGATCCGACGACCGCGCACAGCGTTCGCCCACTGACGGAGCCGAGCTCGCGGGCAATCGCGGTAGCCAACCCGAAAGCAGCCCGGCGCATCAAGCCACCCGCGGGGAGGGACGCCAACAGCGGCGCCTCCGCGGACCGGATCTCATCGGCTGTGTAGAAGTACCGCATTCGTCCACGCTACTGGCGAATCGGGCGCGAAGAACGACCTTGTAAGTACAAAACGAAGCCGGATCCGCTGACTTTCGATGTCCCCGCCAGCAGGTGAGCACCATGCACGGCCAACCAGCCGGCTGCCAAGTAGGCGTGTCCTGCTGCCGGAAGGCCCGGTTTCGAGTATGACGGCTACTCGACGGTGACGGACTTTGCCAGGTTTCGCGGCTTGTCGACGTCGTATCCGCGGGCCTGAGCGACACCTGCGGCGAAGATTTGAAGCGGAATCGTCGAGAGCAGCGGTTGCAACAGTGTCGGCACCGCAGGAATTTCAATCAGATGGTCGGCGTAGAGCCGTATGGCCTCGTCGCCCTCCTCGGCGATGACGATCGTCACGGCACCGCGGGCTTGGATCTCCCGGATGTTCGACAACAACTTGGAATGCAGCAACGCCGCGTTCTTCGGTGAGGGCATCACGACGATAACGGGCAGGTCGTCCTCAATGAGGGCGATGGGGCCGTGCTTGAGCTCACCAGCAGCGAAGCCTTCGGCGTGTATGTAGGCCAATTCCTTGAGTTTGAGCGCACCTTCGAGCGCAACCGGGTAGCCCACATGACGACCCAGAAACAACACGGTCGGCGACCCCGCGAGCTCCTTGGCCAGTTTGGCGACCGGGCCCAGGTTGTCCAGGACCCGCGCAATCAAGTCCGGCATTGCTTCCAGTTCGCGATAATCGCGTGCGACCTCGTCGGCGTATTTGGTGCCCCTTGCCTGCGCAAGAGTCAGCCCCACAAGGTAACTGGCTGCCACCTGCGCCAGGAACGTCTTAGTCGACGCCACACCGATCTCCGGGCCGGCGCGCGTGTAGAGCACCGCGTCGCATTCACGAGGGATCTGGCTGCCGTTGGTGTTACAGATGGCCAGGACCTTGGCCTTCTGGTCTTTCGCGTGCCGGACGGCTTCGAGAGTGTCCGCCGTCTCACCTGATTGCGAGATCGCCACCACCAGCGTGTTGCTATCGAGAACCGGGTCGCGGTAGCGGAATTCGCTAGCAAGCTCGACCTCGACCGGCAGCCGGGTCCAATGCTCGATCGCGTACTTGGCCAGCAATCCGGCGTGATATGCAGTCCCACAAGCCACGACGAACACCTTGTCGATGGTGCGAAGTTCATGTTCGGACAGATGCTGCTCGTCGAGCACCATCCGGTTATTGATGAAGTGGCCTAGCAGGGTGTCGGAGACAGCGGCCGGCTGCTCGGCGATCTCCTTGAGCATGAAGTATTCGTGGCCGCTTTTCTCCGCGGCCGAGGCGTCCCAGTCGACATGAAAATGCCGCACAGATGCGTCGCACGGATTGCCGGCGAAGTCGGTGACGCGGTAGCCATCCGCGGTGACCACGACAGCTTGATCTTGGCCGAGCTCGACCGCCTCACGGGTGTGCTCGATAAACGCGGCGACGTCGGAGCTCACGAACATCTCACCCTCACCCACACCCAGCACCAACGGCGTGGAACGCCGGGCGGCGACGATCGTGCCCGGCTCATCGGCGTGCGCGAAGACCAACGTGAAGTGACCTTCAAGCCGGCGCAAAACCGACAGCACCGACGCCGGGAAGTCTCCCGCGTGCTCGCCGAGAGCGTACTCACGCCCGACCAGATGAATCGCGACCTCGGTGTCTGTGTCGCTGGCGAACTCCACACCGGCGTCCTCGAGTTCGCTACGCAGTGCGGCGAAGTTCTCGATGATGCCGTTGTGGACCAGAGCGATCTTCCCGGTCACATCCCGGTGCGGATGAGCGTTCCGGTCGGTGGGCCTGCCATGGGTGGCCCACCGAGTGTGGCCGATTCCGGTGATGCCAACAAGATTGTCGGCACCGGTCTCAGCGAGGACCGTCTCGAGATTGGCCAAGCGACCCGCCTTTCGGCGCACCGTGAGCCCGCCCTGACCGTCGACCAGCGCTATGCCGGCTGAGTCATACCCGCGATACTCCATGCGGCGAAGCGCGTCGACAACAATGTCGCAGGCAGGGCGTTGCCCGACGTAGCCGACGATTCCACACATAACCGTCCAGGGTAGTGCAGGAAACCCGTTCGCCCCTAGTGAGCTACGGTCAACGAGTGGCCCGCACGAAGAAACTCTACGCCGCGTTGACCCGCCGGGGTCCACACCGCGTAATGCGCGGTGACCTGGCTTTTGCTGGACTGCCGGGCGTCGTCTACACCCCGGCGGCCGGCAGGAATTTGCCCGCCGTGGCGTTCGCGCACGACTGGATCACACCGACGCGGCGTTATCACGGAACGCTGGAACATCTGGCGTCGTGGGGCATCGTGGCCGCCGCCCCCAACACCGAGACGGGGCTAGCTCCGTCCGTTCTCAATCTGGCCTACGACCTGGGCACAACGTTGGACATCATCGCCGGGGTGCGGCTGGGCACCGGTGACATCAGCGTGCACCCGGCCAAGCTAGGGGTCGCGGGCCATGGCTTCGGGGCCTCAGCGGCGGTGTTCGCCGCAGCCGGAATGCCGACCAAGCCCAAAGTTGTGTTCGCCGCCTACCCGACGATCACCAGACCGTCAGCCGAGGAGGCGGCGGCAACGTTGAGGGTCCCGGGGCTGACCCTGACAGCCCCAGGGGATCCGATGACGCTGTCGTCCAATGCCGTGGAATTGTCCCGAGTCTGGAAGACCGCCACGCTGCGCACCACCCTCAAAGCCCAGTCCGCCGGCCTGGCCGAGGGGCGTCGACTGTCACAGGCGGTCGGCTTACCCGGACCCGACCGCCGCTCGCAGAAGACCGTTCGAGCACTGCTCACCGGTTATCTACTGTTCATGCTCGCCGGCGACAAGGCGTACAAGGTCTTCGCCGATCCCGAGGCCGAGCTTCCGAAGGCGCCCACGCTGGATCCGTTCGCCGAGGATCCGGTGGAGTTGCCGGACAAAGTGGCCGCCCTGCTGAAAACCTAGACCAGGCGCATCCAACCAGTTGGTTGGGTGTATACCTGGTGAATGCAGAAGCGGATGCGAACAGGCATCTTTCTCAGTTACGTCGACGGCTTCCTCGGTGCAGTCGACGAAGTGGTCGAACTCGAAAAGATCGGCGTCGATATCGCATTAGTCGCCGAGGCCTACTCCTATGACGCAGTCAGCCAACTGGGTTTCCTCGCAGCCCGGACATCGCGGATCGAACTCGGCAGCGGCATCGTCCCGATTTACACCCGCACACCTGCCTTGCTGGCGATGACGGCCGCGGGGCTGGACTACGTATCCGAGGGCCGGTTCCGACTCGGCCTGGGCACATCAGGCCCACAGGTCGTGGAAGGTTTCCACGGCGTGCCGTTCGACGCGCCGCTGGGCCGCACCCGGGAGGTTGTCGAGATCTGCCGTCAGGTGTGGCGGCGCGAGCGCCTCAGCTACGACGGGAACTACTTCCAGGTCCCGCTGCCTACCGAACGCGGCACCGGACTGGGCAAATCCCTGAAGCTCATCAATCATCCGGTGCGGGAACAGATTCCCATCACCATCGCTGCCCTGGGCCCCAAGAACGTAGAGCTAACCTCCGAAATCGCTGAGGGCTGGCAGCCGGTGTTCTTCTACCCGGAGAAGGCCGACGACGTCTGGGGCGATGCCCTGCGTTCCGGCGCGGCCAAACGTGATCCGCAGCTGGGCCCGCTCGATGTCATGGTCAGCGCCAGCCTGGCCGTCGGTGACAATGTGGATGACCGATTATCTTGGGCCAAGCCGCAATTGGCGCTCTACATCGGAGGAATGGGCGCCCGGGGCCGGAACTTCTATCACAATCTGGCCACCCGTTACGGCTTCGGCGCTGAGGCCGATCACATCCAGGATCTGTATCTGGCGGGCAAGAAAGCAGAAGCCATCGCAGCAGTACCCGATGAACTCGTACGCCACGTGTCGCTGGTGGGGCCGCGTGGATTTGTCAAGGAACGGGTAGCCGCGTTTGCCGCGGCCGGCGCGACCACGCTGTTGGTCCACCCGCTTTCGCGTGACCACCACGAGACCGTGGCGTTCGTAGAGGAGCTGCAGTCGCTGCTGCCGTGAGGGCAATTATCAGCCATGGCTATCGTCGCGAACTGAATACCGTTGAGCTACAAGGTTCATCGAGGCTCTCATAGATGGTCTCCTACGCGCCAAGGGCGACCTAGCTACACATGTCCGCCAATTACGTCATGGCCGTATCGGCATCTGCTAACCGGGCGGCCTGGGCCGGGTC
>JBMYXJ010000244.1:0-4808 GCA_049608285.1 Mycobacterium sp.
TTCGAAGCCATAGGGGGCAGCCATCGCAGCGAGCTGCGCCGGGTCTGGCGGGGGCACGTCCGGGGGAGCGTCGAAAGACACTGCGGGCTCTCCAGCCTGGACCGCGAACCTCTCGAAACCGGCAGGAGTATGAATGGTGAGGAAGCGCGCTTCCGGGCTAGTAACGACAAACGAGTGGGCCAGACCGCGAGGCAGCATGGCGGCGGCTCCCGCCCCAGCCGATCTCGTCACCCCGTCGACCTCCACGCGTAGTTCTCCATCGAGCACGATGAACGTCTCCTCGTCATCGCGGTGTCGGTGCAGCGGGCTGGAGTAGCCGCGCTCACCATTGTGCTCAAGGACGGCCAGAGTGCCCCCGGTGGTAGAGCCGTGCGTACGTATGCGCACCAGGGCGCCCAGAAACCAAACGGCTTGCTGCTCTTGCTCGCTGAGAATGGTTGGCGAAGTCGGGAAGCCCCGCCCGCCGCCACCGGCGTCAGATATGGACGTCATCCTTCGGGACCTCTCGCTGATCGTGTCTCTTCAACGACGATCTCATGATCCGCTGCAGCGAAACTAGTCACCGAAAGGATTCGAGGCTTGCAAGCGGCGAAGGGATTGGCGTGGGCACGTAAGTAAGCTTGCTGCATGCGATTCTCGGTGTGGCCAGGCGCTGCGCAACCGTGGCAGGATCTTGTCGACCTCGCCCGCCAGGCGGACGCCGGTTTCTGGCATTGCGTGTATGTGTTCGATCATTTCATGCCCAGCGGTTACCTCTCGGAGGACGAGACTGGAATGCTGGAGGCCACCGGGACGCTCGCAGCGTTAGCGGGTTGCACGTCGCGGGTTCGGTTGGCCCCGCTGGTGCTGTCGATGACTTACCGTCATCCGGCGGTGCTGGCCAATTGGGCAGCGACCGTCGACCACATCAGCGACGGCAGGCTCACCCTCGGATTGGGAGCAGGCTGGCAGGTCAATGAGCACGAACACTACGGGCTGGAGTTAGGCCGGCCTGGCGAGCGGGTGGACCGATTCGCAGAGGGGCTCACTGTTATCCGTGGCCTGCTCAACCAGCCGCGGACCACTTTCGACGGTAGGTACTACCGGGTCGATGACGCGCCGTGCGATCCAAAGCCGGTGCAGTCACCATTGCCGTTGCTGATCGGCGGGACTGGCCCGCGAATGTTGCGTCTGGTCGCGCGATACGCCGACGAGTGGAATTGCTGGTCAGCCCCGGGTAGTTTCCGCGAGACTGCCGATAGGCTGGACCTCGCTTGCGAAGAGGTTGGTCGCGACCCCTCGACGATTGTGCGGTCCACTCAAGCACTGATCATCGTGACCAGCTCATCAGCGGGCGAACGCCAGGCGGCGACGATTGCGGAGAAGTCGCCGCTGCCGCTGATTTACGGCAGGCCGGCTCGTATCGCCGAAGCCGTGGCACGCTGGCGCGAGGAGGGCGTGGACGAAGTCATCATCCCTGACCGGGCGATGTCAGTTGATCAGCGCGGCGATGCTTACGAGGCTCTCGCTGACGCGCTGGGGGAGCTGTCCTAGCCGGAAGCTCGGACGTGTCACGTTGTGGGGTGAGTATCGAAGCTAAGCCTGGTTCGGCGGTGAACTCGCGTAGTCCCACGACAGGGTTTTAATGGGCGTCACGCGGATGTAAGCGGCGCCTGGTCTCGGTGCCGTGGGCCATTCGGACTCTGGCACCTGACGGGCTCGAGCACCTTCCCTTGCGAGCTGAAGTGCTTCGCTCTTCTCACGGACTATGCGTGCGTGACCCTGGAACATCACCCCGCGAATATCTGCCATCGTCGATCCGTCTTCGAGCAAGATGCTTACGTTCGGATTGCTTTCGACGTTGGCAACTTTGCGTGTCCCATCCCGCACGCCCATGATGATGTCTCGGCCAAGGCGAAAGTAGCCAAGGGGTACGGTGTGCGGGAACCCGTCGTTGTCGATGGTGCTCAGCATGGCCCAGCTTGGGCGGCTATCGAGATACTGCTGAATTTGTTCGTCGCTAAATTTTCGCGGCATGAAACGAGGGTAGCAAGACCGAACTCGGCTCCGTGCGTGGTGGTTAGGAGCCAATACCCTTGGTGTGCCGGCGGCTTCTATGGGAGTGAATGCATTGTTGCACAGTGGTTTTCGCCATCTCATAACCGTTTCACAGCTGCACTCATCTGCGCTCTCAGACCAACAGCGGGACAATGACTAGCGACAACAGCGCCATGCCGGCGACGGCCGGCCAAAGCGCACCGGCCAGGACCGCGAACGCTACGCGAGTAAGGGGCCTTCCTTCTGTGCTCGTATCCGAAAACGGGATGGCGCCGCTTATCACCGCCAGTGCAACAATGAGCGCGCCGCACAGGTACGTAACGAGCACTTGGATCACCTCAATCTGGTCGCGGGCTACTTTGCTCCATAGTGCAGAGATACGCTGTGCTCCGCCCAATGGTGGCCTAAGCCCAGCCTGAGGAGTCGGTAACGAAATATATACGGGCAGGCCACTTTCTGGGTTGCGGTAACGAAATATGCACGGGCAGGCCACTTTCTGGGTTGCGGTAACGAAATTGCGCGCACACTATCGAATTCTGCGATGAATATGACAGCGCAGCATTCGACCCTGACGACAAGGGTGAGCCGATTGATTTCTTCAAACCGATGGTTCGGAATCTCGTCCGGAATCCGAAGGTAAGGGGTTTTTGATGCCAGGTAGTGATCAACTTTGACCTCAGGCACGGCGGCATCGACCTGCGAAGCCAGAACATCGACGGGCGTATTCACGAGCTCCGTTGCTGAGCGGAAGCTACCCGGGTTCGGGCGGGCTGTGAAAGGTGGCGCGGTGACGAGCCAGGACGTCGTCGCCAAAGTCCCCGGTGGGATCGCGCCACACCGTGTGGATGTGGTTGACGTCGCTCTGGGTGTTGTCGTATTCGGCGAGAAGCCGCGGTCCCTGCAGGCGGTAGTAGTGCGGCTGCCCGCGCTCGAGGCCTCCAGCCCATGCAAAGTGGACCGCCTCCAGCTTGTCACCGGCGAACTTCTCGGCTTCCCGTTCAGCGAGCTCCTCGGGGATTCTACCGATGAAGATATCGAGAACTGCCCGTAGCAGGTCACGCTGGCTGACCGTTAACGCCGTTGCCGGAATACCCTTTGGTGCGTTGGTTAGTTGGACAGCGCGATGATGTTCAGGTCGTACGCCGGCCGTTGCTTCGGCGGTCTGTTGAATCGCGTGCACCCAGTCGCTCAGTCGAGGCTCGGTGAAATGACCACGCCAGACGTCCGGCAGCGGCATCGGAATGTCGCCATCGCTGAGACGCGGACGATTACCGCCGACAATGTCGACCGGGGCGACCGAACAGATCAGCGCGTCACGGGTCTGGGCCTCATCCAGGGACTCGACGAGTTCACGCGCGAGGTCCTCGGCTGACCCCAATGGCCGCAGTAGATGCCCACCGAGCAACGGCGATTCAGCTGGATCCGCACCGAGGAAGCATGGCGAGCTGGATTGGACATCGCCGCCGAGCACGAGGTGCTGTATGGAAACGTGATGCCCCCCGAAACGCCAGGACCAAGGGCCCTGCGGGTCGGGGTCGCCGAATACTTTGAGCCAGTACAGCTGCGGATCGCGCCCACGTTCGCGACCGAAGTCGGCACGCCAGTTCTCGACGTGGTCGAGGACGTTCTCGAGGGCCATAATCGTGGTTGCGGTGACGTAGCCGGGTTTGGACAGGCCCGTGGCGAGAAGCTGCATCGCGCGGCTCTGCTGGGCTGGGCTCATGCGGGAGAGCGGCAGGCCTCCGTGATCGGTTGGGGTGTAGAACCACCGGTGGCGCTCGTCGTCGGAGGGCCAGGGCGAAAGCCCTTGGAGGCGCTGGTCGTCGGCGAGGCTGTCGAGCCACGACCGAGCCGCGTCGGTCATGCGTTGTGCCGCAGTGTCGTTGGTCATCACGCTCTTTTCATCGAATCCGGCCGGCCGTCATCTCGCCTACACGGCGGTACCTTTCGCCGACCCTACGATATGCGCGTCCTGGGTGGCAGAGCGTGAAATTCGACCTATCACGCAGATAGTTCACCGGCGACGGCCGCGGCGGAATATCCGTGAGCTGTGGTAGGGCTGATTGGGTGATGAGTTGCCAATTATCGACGAGGTTTGGCGAGAAGACGCCAGGCGGCAACGGAAATGGCGATGCCGATGAGCGCGACGATCGGTCCTAGGACAGACCAAGTGGTCGTGTTACTCATCGGGCTGCCGGACACGGCCCCAAACCCCTGCAGCGTGAAAAGTAAACCGGCAAGCGCGACGAGCACGCCGACGACGATGACGACACTTCGCATGACCTCGACGATAACCGCTCACCTGGCGCAGTGCCCACATTGCTCGACGCCAGGCAGCCCAGCGGCTTCACCATCCAAGATCAGCAGACCGGCGTGTTGACTGAAACGAATCCGGCTACGCAGCGGGCCAGCTACGCCACGGGGGGCCTCGTGGCCGGCAAGCGCCGCACTCCATAGAGGGATACGCCGAAAAGTGCTATGAGACAACGCGAAAGCCTTCACGTACGGCAGCTGTCCGCCGGTTACCTACTTTCCCCGAGGCGGTGTCACCACGAAGCCGCCGCTGGGATCGACCGCAGGTTCAGCTGTCGTCACCCCGGCTTGCTCGGCCAATTCCACGCCGACCAGGCCCGCACCGCGGCGACGGGGATCGACGGAACTATGGTGGTGCCCAGCGCGGTCAGGCCGATAAGCCAACGATTTGTGAGGGAGCTTGCCCACATTACGAGCGGAAAAACACTACGAGCGGAAAAGTTGTACAAGGTCTTCGG
>JBMYXJ010000245.1:0-2273 GCA_049608285.1 Mycobacterium sp.
TCAGTACCCGCAGTCGGTGGCGATGTTTACCCAGATGGAGAACGACGACTCGCGGATAGGGTCGTTGCTGGGCGTCGTTGCCGCGCCGATCCTTAAGACCCCGAAGCGCATCGATCCGAACGGAGCGAGCGAGGAGGTTGCGGAGTTCGTCTCGCGCAACCTGAACTTGCCACTGGCCGGAGAGGATAAGGTGCGCAAGGCGGGCCGCCGCCGTGATCGGTTCTCCTACGAACAGCACCTCGCCGAGGCGGTACTGCCGACAAACCTCTACGGGCATGCCCTGTTTGAGCAGAACTACCGCCGCGACGAAGATGGCAAGTACTGGATTCGCAAGCTGGCGCCGCGACCGCAGTGGACCGTTCAGAAGTTCAACGTCGCAGCCGACGGCGGCCTGGAATCGATAACACAGCTGGCACCGGCGTCTACCGGCCGTGTGACCTACGGCCTCGCGCCGGCCAACATTCCAGTGAACAGGCTGGTGGTCTACACCAGGGCGATGCGTCCCGGCCAGTGGTGGGGCAAGAGCCTGATCCGGTCGGCCTACAAGCACTGGGTTCTCAAGAACCAGCTCATGCGAGTGCAAGCCGCGGCGGCGCAGCGCAATGGGATGGGCGTGCCGGTCGGCACTGCGAGCACCGATGAGCAAGACGAGATCGACGCGATGAAGGCGCTAGCCTCGGCATATCAGGTTGGCATGGGGTCGGGCGTAGGACTAGGTCTGGGCCAGGATCTGAAACTGTTAGGCGTAGAGGGCACAACGCTCGACATACAGAGCATGCTGACCTTTCACGACAAGATGATGGCCCTCGAGCCAATGGCCCACTTCCTGAACCTGGATCGAGGCGGCTCCTACGCGCTGGCGACGGTGCAGCAAGATCCGTTCACGCTCGCCGAGAACGCGCTGTTGCAATTCTTCGTCCGGATCGGCAATGAGCACATCGTTGAGGATCTGGTTGACATCAACTTTGGCGCCGACGTGCCCGCACCGCTGATCGTGGCCGATGAGATCGGGGCCGAGCAGGAAGCGACCGCAGCGGGGCTGAAGATGTTCGTCGATGCCGGCCTGCTATCACCGGATGTTCTGGTCGAGCAGACGCTGCGCCAGCGCCTCGGCCGGCCATGCGCGAGGCCACCGAGGTTGAGCAGGATGCGCCAGCGGCCCAGCAGGAGCCGATAGTCGCGAAGGCGCGCGCCCGTGGGCGCAGCCCTCGAGATCGCCGAAAGCAGCCCGACGGAGCACAGACGCTGTGGTAGACGTGCAACCTACTCCGGCACTGGCCACTATCGCCGGGGTTGAGCTCGGCAGTGTCGGTTACTGGAATATCTCGAACGTCGATGACTGGCACCCGAGCGCAGATGACATGGCCGCTGCTGTGGCTGCACTGGATTGCCCGGCAGTTCGCCGACCTGTGCTGAAGTTCGGCCACACCGGGGAGCCCGGTGGGGGCGACCCCGCCATTGGGGTTATCGACAACCTTCGGCTGACTGAGCAAGGGCAGACCCTCGTCGGCGATTTCGTCGCGGTGCCGTCGTGGCTGGCAGAAGCGGACGCAGAGGGGCGCTCGGTCATCGCCTCGGCCTATCCCGACCGTTCTGGCGAGTGGGAACACGACCACGTCTGCCAGCTTGGTCACACGCACCCATTCGTGTTGCACGCCATGGCGTTACTCGGCGTCGTGCGACCGGGAATCGGAACCCTGGAATCTCTCTACGACCTTTACACCAAAGCTCCCGAGAAGGAGGTCTCTATGGCGAATGCAGCTGTGGCACTATCCGGTACGACTACCGATGAAGTGCGAAAGGCCTATTACAACGGGCCCGCCTCGTCGAACTACTACTTGTGGATTCGCGAGATGTACGTCGACCCGCCGGAGCTGATCGTCGAGGACGACAAGGACGACACACTGCTGCGCGTCCCCTACAGCGTCAGCGGCGATGGCGAGGTGGAGTTCGGCGACGGCCAACCGGTCAGGGTCGAGTACATCGCTGCCCGCGCTCAGGCCAGCAAGCCTGCAGTCGCATTCGCATCCCACGCCGAGGCGCGGCCGGCGCAGGCCGCCGCCACCCAGACCCCTCCGCCTGTCGAGGCCGAGGCAACCAAAGAAGAGGAGATCACGGTGACAACGCTCAGTGAACCCGCATTGCGGAAGCTCGGCCTCGACGCCGACGCCGACGTGGATGCGGTCAATGCAGCGGTCGAGGCACTGCCCGATCCCGCTGCCCCACCGGAAGCCACCGAGGCCACCCCGGAACAAATCGCCGCAGCCGCAACG
>JBMYXJ010000245.1:2283-4796 GCA_049608285.1 Mycobacterium sp.
GGACTGACCGTGCTGGATTCCGAAGTGGCTCAGCGGCTCACTGCCGACGCCGCCGCGGGGCGCGAGGCCCGGGACCGTCAGCAGGCCGAGGATGACGCCAGGGTCGTCGATGCCGCGATTGGAAAGGGCAAGATCACCCCCGCCCGTCGCGAGCACTTCATCACCCTCATGGCATCCGACCGCGAGGGCACCACGACCCTGCTGGATAAGACCCTGCAGGAATCGGCGGTGCCACTGACCGAATTGGGTCATTCCACCGAGCCGGTCACGGACGTGACCGACGACCCCGCCTACAAGAACTGGAGCCTATGACATGCCCGGTGTCGCAATTGTCCTCAAGCAGGGACCGAAGACCTACACCCCGGCCGACGACTCGACCATCACCGGCGGTGACATAGTCGCGGCGGGTGCCGCTAGTCGCTGCGTCGTGGCGGGCGCGGGTGCTCTCAACGTGCTCGGTATCGCGCTCAATGATGCGATCGCGCCGGAGGACGTCGCGAGTGCGGCCAGTGGAACCCCGCCCACCCTGGCGGCTGTACCCGCCAATACCAAGGTGGCAGTCGCCTACGGCGGCATGGAAGTCGACGGCGTCACCTACGCCGCCGACTGCGCCGAAGGCGTCGCCCTAGTGGCAGCTGCCGACGGCGAGGTCACTCCGCTCACCGGATTCTCCGCAACGGAGACCGATCCAAACGTCAACTTCGCTTTGATCATCGGCTGGTGTGCCGAACCTGGCGGTGTGGACGTGTCCGAAAAAGCAACCGGCCGCGTCCGGACTCGCTGACCATCACAAGTAAAGGGAGACAACGACTATGACTACTCCAGTTGTGAGCGTCAACGACGGGCCGCGTATCACCGTCAACGACCTCATCGGGAATCCTCTGATGATTCCCACGAAGATCAAGGAACTGATGCTCAATCAGTTCATCAGCGAGGCGCTGTTCCGCGACGAAGGGGCCAATGCCAACGGCTTGGTGTCCTACTCTGAGGGGCACCCCACGTACCTAGAACAGGATGTGCAGGATCTCGCCGAAGGCGCCGAGATCCCGATCGCCACCAGCGCCCGAGGTGTGCCTGTTGTGGTCCGTGCCAATAAGCGCGGCCTGGGCGTGCGCGTCTCGCGGGAAATGGTGCGCGAGAACAGGGTCGGCGAGGTGAACCGCCAAATCACCCAATTGCGCAACACCTTCGTACGGGCTGATGACCGGGTGGCACGAACCCTTCTGGGGTCGGTGCCCGACCTGGCCGTCGGAACCGCATGGGACGCAGTTGGCGGCAAGCCACGGTTGGACCTGGCCACGGCGATCCGAATGGTCACCGAGGCCAAGCCGACCGATGCCGGTAGCGACGAAGAGTGGTACGGGTTCCGGCCCGACACGTTGGTTCTCAACCCCGGCCTGCTGCCCACGTTGCTGGATAACGATGACTTCCTCAAGGTCTATCAGGGCAATGTGGCCAACGAATCCATCGCCTACACCGGTGCGCTGCCCTCGCGCATCCACGGGCTGCGGGTCATCGAGTCCATGGCATGGCCAATCACCGAGGTGACGGTGCTCGAGCGTGGCACTGTCGGCTTCTATAGCGACACGTGGCCGCTGGAGATCACCGGCCTATACCCGGAGGGTAACGGCCCATCGGGTGGCCCGACGCAGTCCTACCGCTGCGACGCAACCCATAAGCGGGCCATCGCACTGGATCAGCCCAAGGCGGCGGTTCGGCTGACCGGGCTACTGACACCGTGAGTTCGGCTACCGAGTATGTCCTCCTGGCGTCGGCGCTCTACTTGCGCCAGGAGGACGGCAGCCGCAAGCGGTACCGCAGCGGTGACGTTGTTTCGGGCTTGTCGGACGAACAGGCGTCACGCCTCCTCACAGCGAAGGCCATCGCCGTACCGGGCAGAGAGCAGCCCGCCGCTGACGATGACCCCGATGCCGGCGACAAGCCCGAGCCCGATGCGAACAAGCCCGCCCTGGTCGCGTGGCTACTTGCCAATGTGGTCAAGGATGACGGCAGCGAGTACAGCGAAGCCGCACTCAATCGCCTCAGTAAGCCCAAGCTGTGGGAGCTGATCAACAGCGTCCCCGAAGAGCCCAACGAGGGCGAGTCGGGCGAGGGTTCACAGGAGTAAGGCGCGTGGCCTCGTGGCTCAATTTCTTGACGTAGACGGCTTCGCCGAGATGTTCCGGCCGCTGTCAGATGTTGAGGCGAACGTGGCGGTGCCACTGCTCGAGGTGGCTGACAGATGGATCCGCGACCGTAAGTCTGAGATCGCCGACGACGACGCCTCCGCGAAAGTCGTGGTGTTCGAGATCATGCGAAGCGCCTTGCTCTACGGCAAGTACGCAGGGCTGTCGTCGTTTCAAGAGACAACGTCTCGCAGCACCAAGGCGGGCACCTTAGGCACTGCCGATGTCGAGCGGTTCGTCACCGATCGGCATCGGCAGATGCTCGGCCTGGCTCTATCCCCGCGGCCGGCGTACCACTTCGGCGACTGACCGATGGCCCAGATGGAT
>JBMYXJ010000246.1:0-4789 GCA_049608285.1 Mycobacterium sp.
GTCCCCGGTGGAAGCGGGAATTCCGAGCAGGGTGGGATTATTCGGAGATGGCTGCGTCGACGCCGGAGCCGCGACTAAGAACGTCCAACAGACCAGGGCCGCTGGCTCGGCTGATTGTTTCTGTCCGCGAGGCCCCCAAGCTGCGCTGACCTAACCCGCAAGGTGCGCCCAGCTGATGACTTCCAGCTACCCCGCGGGTCACGTCATGCTCGCGAATTGCCCACCGGCACATGGCCGCCGCGTGGTTGTCCTGGTACAGCCAGTCTCGGTTCGCGCACCGTTTTAGCGGCCGTCCACTCGCTGCAGGCGGGGCCGAGTAGCGCACCCAGCGGCCAATGTCGGCCCCTGTGACCAGGACTGGAACAGGCCCCGGAATGGGTCGTAGTGGCCCAACTAGGGACGAGAGGTAATTACCCAACAGGGGCAGCCCAACATGAGAGACCACTCACCTTCACCTTCACCAGGGTTCATGTCGGTCCGGAAATCTGAACGTGACCGCGAAACACGCGAGAAACAGATGAAGGGAGCACACATCATGCAACGACCCGCCACTTGGAAGGTTCTCACTCTCGGCGCCGCCATGTCGGCCTTCGGGGTCCTCGGTGCTGGAACCGCGATCGCCGATAACGACGAGGCGCAGCTCAAGGACAGCCGAACGATAGTCGTTGCCCCCAGCGGTGACGGCGACATATTGCAGGAGGACTCCCGAGTCATAGGGAATTTCTGCCGTCGCAGTGGAATCTGTTGATGAATTGAGCCACAATTCGCCGCCCGCCACGTCACCCCAGTGTCGGGCGGCGATTCTTCTCAAGGCGCGTCGAGTCAGTAGCCCAAACCGCGTTGCGTCCTGATCGGCCGTACCGGTTGGGTGTCTTCCACCACCATCGGGGATACGCTTAACCCGTTGCAGGACAGGACCTCCGAATACGTTGAGAGTCAGGGGTTGACCATGTCCTGGATTATTCGAGGCTGGGATTGCCTACCAGCTGACGTTCATTGTCTTGATTCCGGCAACGATGTTGGACCGCAACAGCACGGGGTCGTCAACGACTGCGATATTGGGCAATCGATTGAGGATTTGTTCGAGGATGCAGTGCAGCTGCATCTTGGCCAAGCCTGCGCCGAGACAGAAATGTTCGCCGATCCCGAACGTAAGGTGTCTGGTTGAATCGCGGGTGATATCGAATCGGTGCACATCTGACCACACGCTCTCATCGCGGTTCGCCGACGGGTACCACATCACTACCTTGTCACCCTCAACAAGGTTGACCCCGCCCAGCGTGGCTGGCTGAGTGAGGGTGCGCCGAAAGCTGATAATCGGAGGGCAGCAGCGAAGGACCTCGTCGATAGCCCCGGGCAGGTACCGATCGATATCGCTGAGTAGCAAGGCCTTTTGGTCGGGGTTCCCGTTGAGGAGCCGAACCGCATGGCTGGTGGCGTTGCGGGTGGTTTCGTTGCCCGCGATCGCCAACAACACGAAGAAGTTATTGAGCTGCATCTCGGTGGTCACCTGACCGTCGACCTCACCGTTGGCGAACTGACTGATCAGCGTCTCGTCGGGTTCGCGTCGCTTCTGATCGGCAAGTTCATGCGCGTACATCCAGACCCGCATCGCCACCTCCATCGGGGACGCTTCGGGGTCGTTGTATCCCGGGTCGTCAAACCCAACTAGTTGATTTGACCAGTCAAAAATCTTCCCCTGGTCTTCTGCCGGCACTCCCATGAGCTCGCAAATCAACAGCATCGGCAGGTGCATTGCAATCTCGCTGACGAATTCGGCCTCGCCGCGATCCACGATACCGTCGATGATTGCCGCTGCGGCGCTTCGAATTCGGGGACGCAGAGCCTGGACCTGACGCGGTGTGAAGCCCCGGTTCACTAGCCGCCGGTAATCGATGTGTTCGGGCGGATCCATTGACAGCAGCATTGCCCGCACGTGCTGGAGTGCTTCTTCGTCTCTGTCGAGGATCTGTACCCCACCCCTGGCTGAGGAGTACACGTCGGGGTTGCGCGACACCTCTACGACGTCGGCGTGTCGGGTGACCGAGTAGAAACCGCGCTGCTCGATGAGATGGTCCGGGCCGACGAAGTGTGACTCGTTCCACGACACCGGTTCCTGGGTGCGCAGCATGTTGAAGTAGTCATGGGGGAAACCATTGGCAAATGTTTCTGGATCGCTGAGATCAATCTTGCCAGGTTTCACGCCGTCACCTCTTCAATGAGCTTGATCGGATCGCGCCCATCAACGTGGCCGAAGAAGGTGGGTTCGGAGATGTTGTAGCCCAGTAGCCGTTGAACGGTTTCGGAGTACTGCGCGGCGCAGTCCGGCGGAACAGCCAAAACCATGTTCTCGACCTGACGTAACCAGGGCTGGAAATAGATAATCGAAATGCCTGTGCGAGTCTCCGTTGAGGTGTTGGGACCACCGCCGTGATACACCCCGCCGAGCCAAACCAGTGCCGAGCCCGGATCGAAGGTCAAGCTGGTGATTTCGTGAGCCTGAGGCTTGCGGCCGTCCTCCCACCTGTGACTGCCCGGTACCAATAATGTCGAACCGTTCTCCGGTGTGTACGGAGAGAGCGCCCACATCACCGATAGGCTCCAAGGCGGGCGCGGGCGGGCGACCCCGGCCAAATCGTCGTCGGCGTGTAGTGACTGCGCAGACTCACCGGGGTGTATGCGCGTGGCCTGGCATGCTGCCAGAACTGCAGACGGAGCCAAGTGCGTTTTCAGCAGTTCCAAGATTGCGGGGTGCTCAACGAGATTCGCCACGATCGGAAACTTGGCCAGCAGCGAATATATACGCTCGGTACGTCGGCCCTCAAACTCGTTGCGGCCCCATTGATCCTGGGTGAATTGCGCGTCAAACACCGCAGTGAGTTCAGCGAGAACCTCCGGTGGCAGAAGATCTGTGAGTAGGCAGTACCCCTCGCTGTGGAGCTGATCGAGGTCACATTCTTGGACGACATTGGGCATGTTTGACATTATTACGATATGTCAAACATGCCGCAACTTTCAACCGTGCATTCGCCCCCATGGCACTACGGTTGAGATCGATGTACGAAGAGCGAAACCCCGCACCGCGGCCGTGGCGCGCCGATCCGGACACTGCTAACTACGTCGGGGCCAAGAACGACATCTTGCGCGCTGCGGAGCAGGTGATGAATCGAGTAGGTATCACCGGCCTACGGATCGGCCAGGTTGCCGAGGAGGCCGAATGCACCCGCCAGAACGTGCACCGCTACTTCGCAACCAGGCGAGATCTCGTCGAAGCTGTCCTGGTGCATCGCAGTGCCCGTCTGGCGCGTGCGGTGGAAAAACAACTGACGAGCGAAGGCAGCCCGCTTGACCGACTTGTCGAGGGGATCATCGCCGCCGCTGACATTGCCGCGGGAGATCGCCACCTCCGGTCCTACTACTCCGGCGCGTCCGCAGACAAGATGCTGCAGTTCATCACTACCTCGGCTGAGCTGCGAGAACGAGTCGCAGCCAACATCGATGGAATGGTCGACGATATCGGCCTGCGTGACAACGCGGCGATCTCGATTTCTGAACTCACGGAATGGTTCTTTCGGATTTTCGTGAGTGAGCTTGTGTGGGTGTTGACGACGCAACGAAGCGTCGAAGAGCGCCGCAGAAACCTGCGTATCCTCATCGCCAGCCCACTGCCACGCTCAGTCCAATCTGCCATCGTCCCGGGAGGTTGGAATGACGCTGCCCGGTGATGAGTCGGGCTTCTGGTCAACGCTAGAGCTGCCCGCCACGGTGAAGTTACCGCGTTGCGGATTCTGCACCCGTGGGCGCGTCGGCGAGACTACTGATAACTGTACTTGACAGTACAGTCGGCCTCGGGCAAGACTGGCCAGCGGCGCACCGACCAGTGCGCAAGGACGGACGGAGCTGCGATGCAGGTCGAACCCGGAGACTCGGTGGGCCCGGCCGAACTGCACTCGATCAAGGGCGCCAAGGTGGGTATCCCCGATCCGGAAAAGCTTGTGCACCTCCAGTTTCGACGATTTGCCGGCTGCCCGATCTGTAACGTGCACCTACAGTCGGTGGTCAAGCGGTACAGCGAGATCGAGGCGGCTGGAATCAGGGAGGTGGTGATATTCCATTCCACCCCTGAGGAGCTGGAAACCTACCTCGATGACATGCCTTTCGACGTAGTCGCCGATCCCGACCGTGTGCTTTACCGCCGATTCGGGGTGGAGACCGCGCTTCGATCAATCGCCGATCCGCGTTCGATGGCGCCGATCCTCAAGGGTATGGCTGATCGCTCTGTGGCCGGCAAGCTGCGGTTGAGGGCAGGCCTACGCAGCGCACACGGTGGCCATCTGGGTCTTCCCGCAGATATCCTGATTGATATGGGCGGCACCGTGATCGGCGCCAAGTACGGCATGCATGCCGGGGACCAGTGGTCCATCGACGAACTGCTTCGCTGCGCGGGAGCACGGCGCTGAGCGGCGGGGCGGTAAAGCCGCCGCCGGTGACTGAAAGAGGGCGACGCGCGCGCGCCGAAATCGTCGATGCTGCAGCCGCTCTGATCTACCAGCGCGGTGTGCGCGCGACCACTCTTGACGATGTATTGGCCGCTGCCGGCTGCGGGAAGTCCCAGCTGTACCACTACTTCGACGACAAGGCCGACCTCGTCGGAGCCGTCATCGATCGACAGTCGGAGTTCGTGCTGGCCGCCCAACCCGCGCTGTTGGACATCGACTCGTGGCGCACTTTCGACCACTGGCTGGGCGGGATTGTGCAAATTCACTCAGCCCCGGGGGGGCCGTTTTCC
>JBMYXJ010000247.1:0-1736 GCA_049608285.1 Mycobacterium sp.
GCTAGCTAGGTCGCTAGCTCTGGCTTCGTGCGCCCGCCACCACTCCATCTCCTATATACAGCGTCCGAGATGAGGTGAAACGTAAAAACACGGATAGGCTCATACGATGGCGCAGCGCGAGCCTGCCGAGTGGGTTGACCTCGCAAAAGGCCGCGTCGTAGAGGTTCTAACAGAGCAGCATTCGGTCGTCACCGCGGAGCTCATCGCTCGAATCAGTGAGGCAGGGTTTCGACGCTCCGAGGTCATCAACATCGATCCAACGCACGTGATGACGGCCGCAAAGGAACTGACCGAGGAAGGTGTGACCACGTGGGCTTCTGAGCCCACACGCGGCAAGCGCGTTGTAAAAACACTGCAGCTAGCCGATCAACGACGTACCGCAACCGTGACGGCTCGTGCTGCGGCGCGCAAGCGACTGCTGTGGACAAGGTACTTGAGCTGGGCGGAAGGTAGCGCCCGGTATCCGCACGGCCTGATCGGCCCGGCGGGGGAGGCTGCGGCGCGCTCCGCGATCACAGAATCCGGCATTGTTATCCCGCTGGACCCCACCAGGCCACAGGAAGTTAAGACCGTGCTGGGAGTTCGAGTCGCTGGCCCACTCGATAGCGCAGGACTGATCGTGCCAATTGAGCACGGAACAGCCTTGGGTAACCCGGTAGTGGTCCTGTTCGAGGTAAAGAACCTCCGTGAGTGGATCTACCCTCACAACGAACAGCTATACCAGCTCCTTGCAAAAGCGGTGCACGTTCAGCGCGAGCGCCCCGATACCGCGCTGGTACCTGTGTTCATCGCACGGCGAACGCACTTCACCTTGTACCGGATGGCCAAACAGTTTGGGTTCCTAGTCATCGAGACGGCACGTCAGTTCATCGGCGAGGTAGAAGAAACGGAAATGCTAGAAGTGCGTAACGGCCTGCAGCTGCACGACCTTGCGGTCGGCTCCGGCCCGAGCCTTCGCGTACGAGACCGATTGCGTGGGCCCATCGCAAAGCAAGTACCGATTTCGGCACCTATATGGAAACAGACCGCGTTAGGACGCGAAGGCACGCTCCTTGAAGCAGCCCGAGTCGCCACCAACGACGAACGAGACGATCTCCTGAATCAACTGCGCCATCTCCGCGGCGGCGGTGGTTGGTAGGCACAAACACCTGGCACCCACCCGAGAGCTGGCCGACTACCTCATCATGCGTTTGGGGCCGACTCGCGCCCTCCCGCCATGTCCCGATAACGAAGGTTTTTGGGACTTGACTGCGGCGACCGGCCGACCTGCAGGGTTGTTGTCCCGAAAACGCGTGCCAGAAGTTGTCGGTGGCGACTGGTAGAAAACGCGGCCATGGCGATGTTGGGGTATGCGCGGGTATCCACCAGTGATCAGAGTGTGGACGGGCAGGTCGACGCGCTGCGTGCGGAGGGCTGCGAACGGGTGTGGACCGATGTGGCCTCCGGGGCGCGGACGAGCCGCCCGGCATTTGACGAGTTGCTGGCGACGGCTACGCCGGGAGACACGCTGGCGGTGTGCCGGCTGGATCGGCTGGGTCGGTCGCTGCCGCATCTGCTGAGCCTCGTTGAGGACCTGGCGGCTCAAGGTGTGGGGTTGCGCTCGCTGTCCGAGCAGATCGACACCGCTAGCGCGACGGGGCGCCTGGTGCTGCATGTTTTCGGGGCGCTAGCTGAATTCGAGCGCGGTCTCAACCATGAGCGCACGATGGCCGGGCTAGCGGCCGCCAGGGCACGGG
>JBMYXJ010000247.1:1746-4782 GCA_049608285.1 Mycobacterium sp.
CGGGGCCGCGTTGGAGGTCGTCCACCAGCGCTGACCGGTCGTCGGCTGGCCCACGCGCGCGACTTGGCGGCCAGCGGTATGCCGATAGCCGAAATCGCCGACACATTGCTGGTCGGACGGTCGACCGTGTACAGGGCGCTACAGGCGAGCACCGACGCACCACAATCAACGGAGGCTCGTCGGCTTGTCGGTAGGCGGTGAGACGGTATCCCTATGGCAGCGATCGGTCAGGCGTACACCGCCCAACTCGCCACACTGATAATTCTGGCGTGCGTCATCGCAATCGCGGGCATCGTTTCCTGGGCAACCGAGCAATCCAGATCGCGGACAACCACGAGACACCCCTGGGGACAAAACGCAACTTGGGGCGGCCATCACTACACGCACACCCCACCGAGGGCGGCCCACCAGCCGAACACGGTGCAGTGGATACAGACTCAGCACACGCCGCTGTGGCCGAGCACGCTCGTCGGCCTCCCGAAGTTGCCAAGCCCCGTCGCCAGCAACTCCAGGTTGTCTGCAGCAGCACCAACACCACCCGAACTCCAGGTAGCGGAACGGGCGCCATGCCTGCAGCAACGTCGTCGCCTGAGCCAACGCGGCGCGTCCAGCATCAGGCACTAACCCGACCCGTTGCTGTACACCAGCAGCGCATTTCAATCATGTTCCTACAATTCGTGAACGTCCACTGTTTACCTAGCCTGGTAGGGCGCTGAAAGCGAGCGTGATTCTGTCAGACGGTCCAAATACCATTGCCCCCATGACCGCTCAGTGGAACGCACCTCAACAACAGCCGGCAGCGGCTAGTGCAGCTCGGCCGCGCCGGGCTCTGTGGGCCGTGCTCGCTACAGCGGCGATAGTTACCGCCGCCGTTGGCGGCGGCATTGTGGGCTCAGCCCTCACCGCGACCAGGACTGAGCCATCCAATCCCGACACGGCGGCCCCCGCCACGATGACGACCGCCGCCGATGGTGCCGACACTCACACCCAAGACGTAGCGCTATGCACGAAATACGCCGTCATCAACAGCGCCATGCCCAGGACTGACGAGCACGCAGGGGATTTGTTGCCGGCCGTTGCCGCTATGGAAATCGCGCTCGCGGAGAACCCTGATGCGAGTAAGCCCATTCGGGCGGCCATCACGGACGTAGTTTCGGCGTACTACGCACGAATGGCCGCCTACGCGCCGGTTCGCACACGGGGCCTTGCGGAGCCAACCCCGCACGACCTGGAAACTCAACGAGCAGCGGCGCACCAAGCGTGGACTGTCTGCGGCCTAGACAAGTAAGGGCGGGAATATGGCTGTTCCGGTAGGGAAACCGGGTGATCTTCAACCGCCTCCAGGGGTGGGTGCTGGGTTAGCGATCGGCGGTTACTGGCCCTCGATCAGTGAGACGGATATTCAAGACATTGCCGATGAGCACGGCGCTGCTGCGAAGTCGTTTTCGGATTACGCCGACATGCTGCAAATGCAGCTAGCCCAAAGCTCGGAATTGCTTGAAGGCCAAGGCGGTACCGCGCGGATAGCACTGTTGACGACGGCCCGTGATCACGCTGTTAAATCCGCCGACCACACCCAATCCAAAGTAGTCACGGCGGAGGACTACAAGAGCACGGTGGTCGGCTTGAAACGGGAACTGATCACTATTGGTGATGACGCCCAAAAGGATTGGGAGAAGGCGCGATCGAGCAAAAGGGTGTTCGACCCCACGCTATACCAAGACGAAGCCGCAACTGCGTACAGCACTGCACTCAAAGACGTCGCCAAAGCACCCCCGCCCCTCCCAATGCCGAGCGAAGACGCAGAGAATGCGAACACCGGCGAGCAGCCAAGCGCCGGTAAGGACGAGCTGAAGCCTGGTGAAGCACTGCCGGGCGAGAAACAAGTCGACCCGGACACCACGGAAGCAGAAGCGACTTTCGCATCCGATCGCAAAGGTGATGAGCTAGGTCCGTTCGAATCGTTGCCGGATGAAGAGTCGGGGACGGCGCCGCTTGGAAACACCGATGACAGCGAGAGGCCCGTTACTGAGATTACGGGCGCGACCAATGACCAATCTGGATTGCCTCTGGGCGGTGCGCCCGTCGGCGGCATGGGCGGGGCGGGTATGCCCTCTGGTGGTGCCTCGGCGGGTTCTCTTGGCTCCCAACTTGGCAGCGTGAAGCCGCCGCAGGTTCCGTCGAGTGGGGCGAGTTCGTTGGGCGGCAAGTCTTTAGCTGATGCGGCGACGAAGCCTGCGTCGTCGCTGTCGGATGCTTTCGGCGGTAGCAATAGTCCGTTGTCGAGTGCTGCGAACAATTTTCAGACGGGGTTGGCTTCGGGGATGGGGTCCTCTGGTGCGGTGTCGCCGCCGTTGGAGAAGTTCACCGGGCCGCAGC
Organism: Mycobacterium sp.; assembly: GCA_049608285.1. Lineage (GTDB taxonomy): Bacteria > Actinomycetota > Actinomycetes > Mycobacteriales > Mycobacteriaceae > Mycobacterium. Next base: position 4,126 of record JBMYXJ010000247.1, read on the forward strand.
ATCCAGCGGCTTCCTTGTCTGCGCCGGGTCCGCAGGCTGCGCCGGTTGTGCCCGCTCAGGGTGGCCCGCCCGCTTCGGCGGGGGCGGGTCTAGGGCCGGTGATGGGCGGGGGCGGGATGGCACCGCCGATGATGCCTCCTGGCGGGGCCGGCGCTGGTGGTGGTGCGTTGCCTCCTTATGTGCCACCGGGTGCGGGCACTGGTGCGGCTGTACCTCCTGCGGGGGCCTCGACCGGTCCGGCGTCGGGGTCATCGGCTCCGGGGTCTGTTCAGCAGAGCGGCGGCCCTGCTGCTGGTGGTGCGCCTGTGGTGGCGGGGTCAGGTGCCGGTGCGGCGGCGGGTCTACCCGACGTTGAAGTGAATCCTGATTTGCTGTTGGCGCAACGGGTTTTGGATGGCTTGGTGCGTGGCACGAATGCCACGTCCGAGACGTTCAATGGTGGCTGGATTCGGTGGGCGGTCTCGGTGTTACAGACCCCTGCGGGTGATACGCGCACCGTGATCGCTTCGAGTGTGGGCGCCGGGCTGTATCTGCCGGAGGGGGTGGTTTTCCCGGTCACGGCTCAGCTGGCCACGCTGGATCCGGCGTTGCCGTGGGGGTGGGGAAATCTCTTCATGGGCTGGGACAAACCAACCTCGGTGTTGACCGCCCACGCTG
>JBMYXJ010000248.1:0-4757 GCA_049608285.1 Mycobacterium sp.
AACTACGTCTTACACACGGGTCGGTTACGAAGAGACACAGCTGGTCGGGACGACCAGCGGATGTACTCGGAGATGCGATCGATCGATTGCTGGTCGACGCTGAGCAGGTGTTCGGCTGGATTGCCTTCGAATTTGGGCTTTATCGCTTCGGTCTACAGGACCGACTACCCCCTGGCACTCCGTTGGCGCGGTTGCTCCGACCACGCGCACTAGTGGCCGTGGGCAACGACGGTATCCGGTTGGCTGGCACGGACGGCTGGCATGAAACGGCGATCAGAAGGATCATGGCCGACGGTCTCCCGGCCATGCCCACGGCAAAGGGTATTGACCCTAAGGAGGACAGCTCAGGCTTTCGTGAGGGCGTCGACGCGGCAGTGGCCGAGATTCAGTCGGGCTGTTATGACAAGGTGGTCCTTTCACGAAGCGTGGATGTTCCTTTCGCCGTGGACTTTCCAGCCAGCTACCGGCTGGGGCGGCAGTGCAATACCCCCGTCCGGTCCTTCCTGTTGCGGCTTGGTGGCCTGCGTGCGCTCGGGTTCAGTCCAGAGTTGGTTGCCGCCGTACGCAGTGGTGGCGAGGTCATCACAGAGCCGTTGGCCGGCACGCGGGCACTGGGCCGTGGGCGCGCACGTGACCGGCAGGCCCGTGAGGATCTGGAGTCGAATGCGAAAGAAATCGTCGAGCATGCCATCTCGGTTCGCACCTCATTGCAGGAAGTAGGCGAGGTCTGCGACCCGGGAACTGCCGCGGTGACTGATTTCATGACGGTGCGCGAGCGGGGCAGCGTCCAGCACTTGGGCTCCACAGTCAGTGGGCGGCTGCGGTCCTCGTGCGATCGGATGGATGCCCTTGATGCACTGTTTCCTGCCGTGACTGCCTCCGGCATACCGAAAGACACCGGCGTCGACGCAGTCTTACGGCTCGACCAAACTCCCCGGGGTCTGTATTCGGGAGCTGTGGCGGCGTTTTCGGCGGATGGAGGTCTAGACGCTGCGCTGGCGCTGCGCGCCGCCTACGAGAGCAAGGGCACGACATGGCTGCGGGCGGGCGCCGGAGTGATATCGAGTTCGACATCCGACAGAGAGTTCGAGGAGACCTGTGAGAAGCTCGCCTGCCTTGCGCCCTACTTAGTGGCCCGCTGAGTCTGCTCGATGATCTTGGCGGCGATCGATTGCTTGTCGATCTTTCCGACCGCGGTTGTCGGGAGGCTGGGCATCGGCACCAACATGTCGGGACGCGAGTGCGCCCCCATTCCACGGCTATCCAGCTGCGCATTCAGCTCGGCGAGGCTCACCGGGGCGCTTTTGAAAACAACTGCAGCACATATCTTTTCGCCCAGGTAGTCGTCGGGGATGGGGACGACGGCCGCGGCCCATACCTCGGGATGGGTCAGCAGATGCGCCTCCAGGTCAGGCGCCGAGACAGTCTCACCGGCACGGTGGATGACGTCCTTGATCCGCCCGGTCACCTCAACGTAGCCGCCCGAGAGTTGGCGCACACGGTCACCGGTGCGGTAGAAGCCTTGCGGTGAGAATGCGCGCGCATTGTCGCGCTCGGCCCGGAAGTATCCGTTGAGTGTGTACGGCCCGCGCACCAGAAGTTCGCCCTCTTCGCCGGGCGCGACGTCGTAGTCGGCGTCATCGACGATGCGGACCTCGTCGGCCGTCGATAGCGGCCGCCCCTGTGTCTTGCAGACGAGGTCAGGCGGATCGTCCAGCCGCGTAAAGCACAGCAGACCCTCAGCCATGCCGAAGACCTGCTGCAAACCTGGTGTGAGAGTGGCGCGGATGTGGTGGGCGTCCCCGGGGCTGAGCTTCGCGCCGCCGACCTGAAGTAGGCGCAAGGTCGTCGGACGTTGCGGCTCCCATTCGCATGCCTGCGCCCACACCCGTGCCAGCGCGGGCACCAGGGCGGTAACGGTGACCCGGCGCTCGGTGATGGCGCCGAAGGCCGCCTCAGGGCTCGGGTCAGAGCCGAAAACGATGGTCGCGCCGACGGACATGGCGCCCAGTAATCCGGGACAAGCCAGCGGGAAGTTGTGACCGGCCGGCAGGGAGACCAGGTATACGTCGTCGGGGGTGAGTCGGCACAGGCGGGCGCTGGCGGTGATGTTATAGACGTAGTCGTCGTGGGTGCGCGGGATGAGTTTAGGTGCGCCCGTGGTGCCACCGGAGACCAGCAGTAAAGCTGGCTGGCTGGTGTCGCGGGCCGGATCGGGTACAGCACCGGCGGCCGAGCCTATCTGGCTCCAGGGCGTATAGGGGCCTGGATCGCCATCGATGAGCAGATGGCGTAGCTTGCGATGGCGTTGTCCGAGCTCGCCGGCCATCGTTCGATAGTCAAAACCGGCGGCGGTGTCAGCGACGATGACGCCGACGGCGTCGGCCACCTCCACGAAGTGCGAGAGCTCAGCGATGCGGTGGCCGGGCAGACACATGATCGGAATGGCCCCAGCACGCAGCAGACTGAACAACGCCACCGCAAACGAACAACGGTTGGGTAGCTGCAACACCATCCGATCACCGGGTGACACGCCGAGTGCGTGAAGTCCTGCCGCCGCCCGGTCGACGCTTTCATCGAGCTCGCGGTATGTCAGCGAGGTGTCTTGGTCCAGGACTGCCGTGCGGTCCGGCCAGCGCCCCGCCGCCGAGCGCAGGATCGCGGTGTCGAGCGCCAAGCCTTCCCAGTAGCCGGCTGCTCGGTAAGCCTGCGCACGCTGGTCTGGAAACGGTTCGAACCCCGTCATTGACCCCGTCATCTCGCTCCTGAGGGTGGTATGCGTCCGCCCCACGCGATGTAGGGTAGCCTTCGCGAAGTTAGGATAGCCTTTCTTACTTGCACTGAAGGGGCATTGTGGGTTCTGCGAGCGCTGAACTGCTGAGTGCAGAGGTCGCCGAGCTAGTTGCCGAGATGCTGGGTGTGCCCGCCGCCAGCGTGGATCACGACGCCGACCTCATTGCGCAGGGCCTCGATTCGATCCGGATGATGGCGCTGGCGGGTCGTTGGCGCCGTCAAGGTATCGAAGTCGACTTCGCTAGGTTGGCAGCGGCGCCGTCGATACGGGCGTGGGTCAACCTGATCGAATCGGCGCACGTCGACTCGGCGAACTTGCCGCCCGCCGAGATGCCGACGAATAGCAATGTGCAACCCTTCCCGCTGGCGCCGATGCAACACGCGTTGTGGATCGGGCGTCACGACAATCAATCGTTGGGCGGCGTGTCAGCGCATCTCTACGTCGAATTCGACGGCGGCCGTGTCGATCCCGCGACCCTGACGTGGGCGGCGACCCGGCTTGTCGAGCGTCACCCGATGCTGCGGGTCCAGTTCCTGCCGGACGGCACCCAATGCATCGGCGAACCTGCCGGCTTTTCGGTCACCGTGGAGGATCTCTCCGGGTACGACGATACCGCCGTCGAATCGCGCCTGGCCGCGATCCGGGAGACGAAATCGCACCAGCAGCTCGACGATGCGGTTCTAGAGCTCAGCTTGACCCTGCTTCCCGGCGACCGCAGCCGCCTGCACGTAGATCTGGACATGCAGGCCGCCGACGCTATGAGCTACCGCACACTCCTCCACGATCTCGCGGTGTTGTACGGCGGGCGGGTACTTCCCGAGCTCCGATATACCTACCGTGAATATCTGGCGAACATCGAACAAGTTCGACAGTCGACGCACCAGCGTGACCGGCGCTGGTGGTCTGCACGTGTTCCCGAGCTGCCCGATCCGCCCGCGCTTCCGCTGTCCGCCTCCGTCGCCGTTGCCACACCGAAGGTGTCTGGCGAGGTGCACGGCACCCACGGTCGCGACATGCGTCGGTCGACGAGGCGCTGGCACTGGCTCGACCCCGCCGCCCGCGACGCGCTGTACGACAGTGCTCACCGCAGAGGCCTCACCCCGGCAACGGCGTTAGCCGCGTCATTTGCCCACACGGTAGCCGGTTGGTCGGCCGACCCGCATTTCCTGCTCAACGTACCGCTGTTCGGCAGGGAATCTCTGCACCAGGATGTCCCTAAGCTGGTTGGGGATTTCACGACGTCGCTGCTGCTCGACGTGGATCTTGTCAACGCAGACACCGCTGCGCAACGAGCTTCTGCGATGCAGACGCAAATGCATACCGCCGCCGGCCATGCCGCATACCCTGGGCTGTCGGTGTTGCGAGACCTGAGCCGCCGCCGCGGCGCCCAGGTGCTGGCGCCGGTGGTCTTCACCAGCGCGCTCGGCCTGGGTGAACTGTTCTCAACCGACGTAACCTCTCAATTCGGCCGCCCGGTCTGGATGATCTCGCAGGGCCCTCAGGTCCTGCTCGACGCACAGGTCACAGAATTCGATGGTGGCGTCCTGATCAACTGGGACGTCCGCGAGCACATGTTCGCCCCAGGCGTCATAGACGCGATGTTCACCCACCACATCGATGAAGTGAAGCGGTTGGCCGCTGGCGACGTGGCCTGGGACGAGCCGGATGGGGCGCTGGTACCAGTGACTCAGCAGAGGGTGCGCGAAACGGCCAATTCAGTGGCAGCACCACGAAGTCCAGAAACGCTCTACAGCCGCTTTGTTGCCAACGCGGAGCATCAGCCTGACGCGCCAGCGGTACTCAGTTCCGACGGACAGTGGACCTACGCCCAACTGCTGATTCGCGCCCGCTCGGTGGCCGCGGCGCTGCAGGCCCGCGGGATGCAACCCGGCGACACGGTGGCGGTGCTCGGCCCCAAATGCGCTGAACAGATCCCGGCCCTACTGGGCATCGTGCTCGCCGG
>JBMYXJ010000249.1:0-4731 GCA_049608285.1 Mycobacterium sp.
CGGCGGTGACGGCGTTGGTCGCCGCACGGGAACTCAAACGTGAGATCGGTGCGACCGTCATTCACAACCTCATCACCTCGCGCGCGGTGCCCGAGCTGGTTGTCGAGCGCGGCGGCACACCGGTACGGGCGCGGGTCGGCCATTCTTATATCAAGGCGCTGATGGCTGAGACCGGAGCGATCTTCGGCGGTGAACACTCCGCGCACTACTACTTCCGCGATTTCTGGGGTGCGGATTCCGGAATGCTGGCGGCCCTGCACGTATTGGCCGCGCTCGGCGAGCAGGACCGCCCGCTGTCGGACATGATGGCCGACTACCAGCGATACGAAGCATCCGGCGAGATCAACTTCACGGTGGCCGATGCCCCGGGCATCGTGGAAGCCGTGCTGGCAGCCTACGGGCCCCGCGTTCATGCCCTCGATCACCTTGACGGTGTGACCGTCGACCTCGGTGACGGAAGCTGGTTCAACCTGCGGATGTCCAACACCGAACCTTTGCTGCGCCTCAACGTTGAAGCTCGCACTCCCGAGTTGGTCAAGGAGATCGTCGACGAGGTCGCCAGCCATGTTGCCGCGGGTGCAAAGGAATCGACGTGAACGCAAGCTCAGCTCCGGCTGCGGTGGTTGACCTCGACGACGTCGACGGCCTGATCGAAGCAGATCGACTGGGTTTGCTGCGAGCGGCATCGATGGCGGGCGCTCAGATGCGCGCCGTAGCGTCGGCGCTCGACGAGGGTGAACTCGACGCGGTTCGGTCCGACGCGCCGCCACGCACGGTTGTTTGGGTATCCGGCCGCGGCGCCGCGGAGAATGCGGGCGCGATGCTTGCCGCCGCGCTCGGCGGGTCGGTCAGCACCCCCATCGTTGTCGCATCCGAGGCGCCGCCGTGGATCGGGGCGCTCGATGTCTTGATCATCGCGGGTGACGACGCTGGTGATCCGCTGCTGGTTGCCGCCGCGGCGATGGGTGTTCGCCGTGGCGCCCGCATCATCGTGGTGGCCCCCGATGAGGGCCCTTTGCGCGAGGCCACCGCCGGCCGTTCGGTTGCGTTGCCGCCACGGCTGCAGGTGCCCGACGACTTCACCTTGACCCACTATCTGGCTGCGGGGATGGCCGCACTGCAGGTGCTCGTCGCCGGCAGACAAGTGGACCTGGCGGCGCTCGCCGATGAGTTGGATGCCGAGGCGCTCCGCAACAGCGCCAGGCACGAACTGTTCACCAATCCGGCCAAAGGTCTGGCCGAGCAGATGACAGGTCGTGACGTCGTATTCGCCGGCGACACCGCACCGTTCCTGGCGCTGGCCCGGTACGCATGTTCGGTCATGCTGCGGGTGGCTCATAAGACGGTGTCCGCGGTGGGATTGGCCGACGCGCTGATCGCGATAGGAACGGGTTGGGGCCGTGATTCGGGTCAAGACGAGCGCTCGATCTTTCACGATGAGGACTTCGATGGTCCGATGCCGCACCGGACGCGCACCCTGGTGTTGACCACCGATGCCCAGCGGCCCGCTCTCACCGCGCGGCTGATGGGTTTCTCCGACGTCCATATAATCAACTCCAATGACGTGCCAGACCCCCTGCAGGATGCGGTGACCGGTGATCCGGGCATGCCGGGTCCGCCGCCCGGAATGGGAAGTCTCGAACAACAATTGGCACTGCTGGCCGTGCGTATCGAGATGGCGGCGGTCTACCAGCGGCTGGTTCGAGGGTGAGATAGGTGCATTTGTTGAGGGGAGCGGTGCGGACTTACGCATGGGGTTCGAGAACCGCGATAGCTGAGTTCATCGGGGCGCCCAGCCCGACTCCGCACCCGCAGGCTGAGCTGTGGTTCGGAGCTCATCCCGGTGACCCGGCGTGGTTGCAGACCGACCATGGCGAGCAGTCTCTGATCGATGCGCTGAGGGAAGACCCCGACGGCGAACTCGGGCCGGCGGTGCAGGAGCGGTTCGGTGACACGCTGCCGTTTCTGTTGAAGGTTCTTGCCGCCGACGAGCCCCTGTCGCTTCAGGCGCACCCTAGCGTCGAGCAAGCGGTTGAGGGATTCGCCCGCGAAGAACGTATGGGTATTCCCGTCTCGGCGCCTAACCGCAACTACCGCGATCCCAGCCACAAGCCTGAACTTCTTGTGGCACTGGGCAATTTCGAGGCGCTCGCCGGTTTCCGGCCGGCCGCATGCACCGTCGTGCTCATGCGCGCGCTGGCCCCGCAGGTGCTGGAGCCGTTCATCAGTCTGTTGTCAGGGGCCTCGGATGCCGATGGGTTGCGGGCTCTGTTCACGACGTGGATCACCTGCCCCCAGCCTGACCTCGACAAGCTGGTGCCCGCCGTCATCGACGGAGCAATCAACTACGTGCGCTCAGGTGAGCAAGAGTTCGCAGCTGAGGCCAGGACCGTGCTCGAACTCGGCGAACGCTACCCCGGCGATGCCGGCGTCCTCGCCTCGCTGCTGCTGAACAGGGTGAAACTAGCACCGGGCGAAGGGATATACCTGCCCGCCGGGAATCTGCACGCCTACCTTCATGGTGTCGGCATCGAGGTGATGGCGAACTCCGACAACGTGTTACGCGGTGGGCTCACGCCCAAGCACGTCGATGTTCCCGAGCTACTGCGGGTGCTCGATTTCAACCCGGCGAACGAGGTCGTCGTTCAGCCCGAATCCCAAAGGGGCGGAGCTGAACTGGTATATAACACTCCAGCCCCGGAGTTTGCGGTGTCGGTTCTGAAGATCGATGGAGAGCACCTCGTCCACGAGATCGATGCACCGAACCGGCACGACAGCCCGCAGATCCTGCTCTGTGTGGAGGGGGCGGCCACGGTGCACTCCAAGACGGGCGCGGTGGCGCTCGAGCGGGGCGCTGCGGCCTGGGTCGCGGCCGACGACGGACCGATCAGGTTGGACGCGCAGCGCCCGACCCGGCTGTTTCGCGTGACCGTCGGGATCTGAGAAGCATCACTGCCGGCCCAACTGCCTTGGGAAGGTGGATCTTTGCGGGCGGCATATCCGATACCGGCTGCGCCCAAACAAATGCGTATCCGCCATGTGCTATCAGGCGCATCCAGCGCTGACAACGACGATCGCGTTTTTCCAGTTGTGTCAGTTGATCTACTGGGTTCAGTCGGCAGCCGGTACATTCCGCTGAGACGATGACGAAAAGGGGACAGCCGATGGCTGAGGATCCGATCGAGCTGTCGACCACCAGGTGGCGGACGAAGTCGGTGGAACAGTCGATCGCCGAAACCGACGAGCCCTCAACAAGGCTTCGTAAGGATCTGAGCTGGTGGGACCTGACCGTCTTCGGGGTCTCGGTGGTGATTGGCGCGGGAATCTTCACAATCACTGCCTCGACCGCGGGTAATATCACCGGCCCCGCGATCTCGATCTCCTTCGTCTTCGCCGCGATCGCCTGCGGGTTGGCCGCGCTGTGCTACGCGGAATTCGCTTCAACCGTGCCTGTAGCCGGCAGCGCATACACCTTCTCGTACGCAACGTTCGGGGAGTTCGTCGCGTGGATCATCGGCTGGGATCTGATCCTGGAGTTTGCGGTGGCAGCGGCTGTCGTCGCCAAGGGTTGGTCGAGTTATCTGGGAACGGTGTTCGGGTTCGGCGATGGTGTGACCGATGTCGGCGGACTGCACGTCGACTGGGGTGCACTGCTGATCATCGCGTTCGCCATCACCATCCTCGCGTTGGGAACGAAGCTCTCGGCCGGAGTAAGCCTGGCCGTCACAGCGATCAAAGTCTCGGTGGTGCTTCTGGTGGTGGCTGTTGGCGCGTTCTACATCAAGACTGAGAACTACTCACCGTTCATCCCGCCGGCCGAGCCCGGCAGCGCGGGTGGCTCAGGGGTCGAGCAGTCGCTGTTCTCGCTGATGACCGGTGCCGAGGGCAGCACCTACGGCTGGTACGGATTGTTGGCCGGCGCGTCGATTGTGTTCTTCGCGTTCATCGGTTTCGACATCGTCGCCACCACCGCGGAGGAGACCAAACGACCCCAGCACGATGTACCCCGCGGCATCTTGGCCTCGCTGGCGATCGTCACAGTCCTCTATCTGTCCGTGTCTCTCGTGCTGTCCGGGATGGTCAACTACACCGGGCTGCGCGCCGCCGAGTCAGCCAACCTCGCGACGGCGTTCGCGCTGAACGGGATCGGCTGGGCGGCCAAGGTGATCTCGATCGGTGCGTTGGCGGGGCTGACCACCGTGGTCATCGTGCTGGTGCTCGGCCAGACGCGGGTGTTGTTCGCCATGTCTCGCGACGGACTGTTGCCGCGGCAGCTAGCCAAGACCGGCCAACGTGGCACGCCGGTGCGGATCACTCTTCTGGTGGGCGTCGTGGTGGCCGTAACCGCCAGTGTCTTCCCGATCCACAGGCTGGAGGAGATGGTGAACATCGGGACGTTGTTCGCCTTCGTGCTGGTGTCGGCTGGGGTGATTGTGTTGCGGCGCACTCGGCCCGACCTGAAGCGCGGATTCCGCGCGCCGTGGGTGCCGGTGCTGCCGATTCTGGCGATCATCACGTGCTGCTGGTTGATGCTGAACCTAACCGCGCTGACCTGGATCCGCTTCGGCATCTGGATGCTCATCGGTGTGATCGTGTACTTCTGCTACGGGCGCCAGCGTTCGTTGGTAGCCCAGCGGGCTAAGGCGCCCGGCTAAGGCGTCGGGCTAAGGCGGCCAGCGGGCTAAGGCGGCGGCGGGCTCAGCCGTCTGGCGGCCCGGGGGTTAATTTCTT
>JBMYXJ010000250.1:0-4730 GCA_049608285.1 Mycobacterium sp.
CCGCCGACGGGGCTCCGGTGTCTGGTGTCGCCGCCGACGGGGCTCCGGTGTCTGATGTCGCCGCCTATGGGGCTCCGGCGCCCCGCCCCGCGAAGTCGCGCCTCCTCCAGGACGGCCGCGACATGTTCTGGTCGATCGGGCCGCTCCTGCTGGCCTGCGTGATCCTCGCCGGCCTTCTCGGAATGTGCTCGTTTGCCCCGACCGGTCCCGGGCCAGGTGTGGTGCCGGACTACGACGCACCGGCTGCGCTGAAGGCCGACGCCGAGGCGCTCAAGATTCCCATCCGGTTGCCTGCGATACCCGAAGGCTGGCGGGCCAACTCGGGTAGCCGCAACGGAATCGAGGGCGGGCGAACTGACCCGGTGACCGGGCAGTCGGTGCGTGCTGTCAGTTCCACGGTGGGCTACCTGACGCCTGGCGGCATGTATTTGAGCCTGACACAGAGCAATGCTGACGAGGACAAGTTGATCGCCTCGCTCGATCCGGACTTGGTGCCGACCGGAATAGAGGACGTCGACGGCGTGACGTGGATCGTTTATGAGGGCGGCGACCGCGACGGAAGGCCGGCCGAGCCGGTCTGGACCACACAATTGCTCGGACCGTCCGGGCCGGCGCAAGTCGCTCTGATGGGCGCTGCGGGTACGGACGAGTACCGTAGGCTGGCGCTCGCAACCCAATCCCAGTTGCCGCTACCGGTGGCATGACGCAGGAGAAGCGATGACCTCACCTGAGGCCGACCTCACTGGATGGACCATGGCGCCGTTCTCGGCGGCCGGGTCCACCTACGACGTCTACAGCAAGGGGAAGGGGCCCGGCGTTGTGCTCATGCCCGAGATGCCAGGGATTCATCCCGGCGTGTTGGCTCTTGGTAATCACCTGGTGGACAACGGCTTTACGGTGGCCATACCGTCACTGTTCGGTACGCCAGGGGCCCGGGCCATCAGGCCAGGTGCGGTGTCGGTTATGGCGCGCGGGTGTGTTGCCAAAGAATTCGCCGCGTTTGCGACCAACGCCGACCGGCCGATCGCCCATTACCTGCGTGCGTTGGCTCGCGATCTCAACGAGCGGACGCCGGGCAAGGGGGTGGGTGTGATCGGCGAGTGCTGGACCGGCGGCTTCGCTCTGGCCGCCGCCGTCGACGACAGCGTGCTGGCGCCTGTGATGAGTCAGCCGTCGCTGCCGATAGCGCTGACTGCGAAGCAGAAGGCCGATCCCGGCCTATCGGAAGCCGAAATGGAGGTTGTCCAACGTAGGGCAGCCGATGAGGGACTGTGTGCCCTCGGGCTGCGTTTCAGCCAGGATCCGCTGTCACCGGGTGCACGGTTCAGCACACTCAAGGCCCGTCTTGGTGACGCCTTCGAGGTGATCGAGATCAACTCCAAACCCGGCAACGAGCACGGGTTCGGCAAGATGGCGCACTCGGTGCTGACCCTCGAGGTGCGTGAGCAGGACGGACATCCGGCCTACGAAGCCCGCAAACGTGTTGTCGAATTTCTCAATTCTCGTCTGACTTAGCCGACGGTGTCGCGCTGGCTGGCTCCGACTCCGGTTCTGAATCGGTGTCGGTGTCGGTGTCGGAATCGGGTCGCCGCCCGGGCAGCAATCGGCGCCACCGGGGTTGCGTCCCGTCTTCTGCCTCCTCGTCCGGCGGATCAGCGCCGGCAAGAGATTCCAGTGGTGTACCTCTGTCGACAGCCAGATACACGCTGACCGTGGTCACGATGATGATCATCAGAACTGGGCCCAAAACGATTCCCCAGAAACCGAACATCGTCAGTCCCGCGAACACCGACACCAACATCAGCGCCGGGTCTAGGTGCGCGCTCTTGGGCACCAGGAATGGCCGCAGGACGTTGTCGATGTTCGTGGTCACCAGGAGGTGGAACACCACGACGAAGATCCCGCCCCCCACGTTCCCGAAGATCGCCATCCCGATTCCGAGCGGAATCGTGACGACTCCGCTGCCCAGCGGAATGAACGACAATGCGGTCAGGAAGATCAGGAACATGAAGAAGCCGTCGGCGATACCGCCGACGTAGATCGATATGGCGCCTGCCGCCCCCTGGCAGACGGCGATGATGAATTGGCCTTTCACCGTGGCCGACACCATGGCACCCACCTTGGCCAGATAGATGTCGGAAACCTGATCGCCTAAAGGATTCAGTTCGCGAAACAATGCCAGAACCTTGTCGCCCTGAGTCAGAAGGGCGACGAAGACGTAGAGGAAGATGATCAGTCCAGTGACCGTCGCGACCATGCCGCCGACCGAGTCGCGCAGGACTCCTAGGGCTAACTGCCCACCATTCTGGCCAAGCTTGGTGGCCGCCTCGCGAACTGAATCCTGGGTCAGCGTGACGTCGATAAATGGGATGCGGGTCAGCGCCTCGTTGGCCGAGTCGAGCAGTCGCTGAGCCAGAGCGGTGAAGTCGGTCTGTGCTGCCCAGTCGCTGACACTGCTCACCATCTGACTGATCTGCAGGAAGGCCAGAAAGGCCACGCCGGTCAATGGCACGGCAACGCTTGCGATCGCGGCCAGCAGTGTCGCAGTGGCCGACACACCCACATTCGTCTTGGCCCGCAGGCGTTTGTACAACGGGTTGAACAGGTAAGCCAGCACCGCAGCAACAGCGATCAGCAGCACGTAGCCGCGCACGAAGTAGGCGCCGAAACCCAGGGCGATCACCGTTAACACGGCGAGATAGCGCTTCTGGGTGAGGGTGAAAGTCTGCGTCACGTGGGTCCCCTTGCTGCCGAGGCAACCCTATCCCGAGTCGACCGTTCCGGACGGCGATGCTGCTATCTGCTGTGACCGTTGTCCCGCGACAAATCGCATGGCCAGCCGGTTCATCAATACCGGCGCAGCCCGTGCGAGCAGCCACTGCGCTTGTGCCGCATTGGGTTTGATCAGAATCGCCTTGTTGCGATCGATCGCGCGCAGAGTGTCGCGGGCCAGCCGGTCAGCGTCGTAGGGCTTGCCCCCCTGAGACCGCAGGAAATAGTCCCGCCCGACGAACCCTCCGACCGCACCCTTGTCCAGGATCGGCGTCTCGACAGCAGCGGGGCAGAGCGCCAGGACCCCGACGCCTCGGGGCACCGCCTCTGAGCGCAGCGCCATCGACAACCCCACGACGGCGTGCTTGGTCGCTACGTAGCTGGTGAGCTGGCCGCCTGCGGTGAGGCCGGCCATCGACGCGGTGTTGATGATGTGTCCGTGGCCCTGGCGAAGCATGTGCGGGTAGACGGCCGCGATGCCGTGTACGACTCCGCGCACGTTGATGTCGATAATTGCGTTCCACTGATCGAGTGTGAGCTGTTCGGTGTCGCCGCCCCACAGGATCCCGGCGTTGTTGAACATCAGGTCGAGCCGTCCTGCATGGTCGACGACGTGGTCGACGGCCGCCTGCACTGCCGCCGCGTCGGTGACGTCCAGCTGTTGGGCGCGGGCCCGCGGCCCCAGCTGTGCGGCTGTTGCTTTGGCGGCGTTGTCGTCGATGTCGGTGCAGAGCACATGCGCGCCCGCCAAATCCAGTGCGCGGCACAGCGCCGCACCGATCCCCGAACCAGCGCCAGTGACGATCGCTTGTTTGCCGGCAGCGCTCATGACTGCTCCGCCAATCTCATGACGTGCCCCACGACATCGGGATAGCCCTTGAGATGTGCTCCGCCGTTGATGTCGAGCACTTCACCGGTCAGCCAGGACGAACCCGGAGAGCACAGGTAGACAATGGCATTGGCGATATCTTGGGGTGTTCCGAGGCGACCGATCGCAGTCTTGTCCACATAGTCCTCGGCTGCCCCGGGGATAGCGGAGACGCCGGCGGTCAGTGGTGTGTGGACGAAGCCTGGAGCTACGGCGTTGACCCGTATCTTGCGGGGCCCCATCTCCAGGGCCGCCACTTGGGTGAGCATCGACAGGCCTGCTTTGGCGGCGCAGTAGGCGCTCATGCCCGCCGCGGGCTGGCGGGCGTTCAGTGAGCTGATCGATACCAGCGAGCCGCCCTCTCGCAAGTGCCTGCCTGCATGCTTCATCACGATCATCGACCCGTTGAGGCACACGTCGATCACCGACCGGAAATCCTCGACGGGCATGTCGGTGAGCAACGAGAGGTTGCCGATCCCCGCACAGTTGACCACGATGTCGACTGAGCCGGTGTCGGTGAACAGGCGCTGCACGGAGTCCTCGTCAGTGACGTCGACGTAGCCGCCGACGTGTCGCTGGCCCAGCTCGGCGGCCCGGCTGCGGGCTTCGTCGGCGTTGAGGTCGGCAATGGTGATCAGGCATCCGTCTTCGGCGAGAGACACAGCGGTTGCCCACCCAATGCCGGATGCCCCGCCGATGACGACCGCAGTCCTCCGGTCGACGTTGCTCATCGGGTGGACCTTTCGACGACGGACTGGAACGTGTTACAACGTGGCATCCGGAAGCCGAAAGTGCAATACCCGCGAACCGCTGAGCGCCCCTGCAGAGTCCTCTGCGGGGGGTGGCGACGTGCCCGAAATCGCGCGAATGCGAACGGTGCGATTTCGGCTAGGCCCGTTTGATGCAGCGGAAACCGATGTGGCTCATGCCGGTGTCGACCATCTGCGGACGACGGGCCGCGGGTCGGTAGCGCTGGCAGTAGCTGTCGGCGCAGAGAAACGAACCGCCCTTGATCACTTTGCGCGGTATGTGGAACTGAGGCTGTTCGGGATCATAACTGTCTGCAGCACAACATGATTCTGCCGCTCGG
>JBMYXJ010000251.1:0-4721 GCA_049608285.1 Mycobacterium sp.
CCAAACCCTTGGCTTTATCTCGCTGGAAGGAGTTGCGACCGTTTACCTGGTCGTACCGCGAGATCACAATGTTGTCGAAGTCGAGGTACACCGCAACGAGGGTCGCGCCGGTTTCCGTCATGACCCCAGTCTGGTCGATGAACCGCTCGGTAGTCCTCGTTAGCGTCGGTCAGTCACGATTCACTCAAGTCGCTAACGCGAGATCGTCCGGCGGCGCAACATAGGAACCGACAAGATCAGCCCCGGCGGAGAGGTGCGTTGGCAGGGTGAGTAGCGCAGCGCCAGGCCTGGAGCCGACCAGCCACACCGTGCTGGCCGAGGCCGACAGCGGTGCCTACCACTCACTGCGGCAACGGCCGGTTAGCCGCGCAGAGAGGTATTCGCTGGGTAAGTGCCTACGTGAACGGGTACCCAGGCGATCGCTGGCCGACTGGACGCCGCCCCTGGACCGGCCTGACCCTATAGACGTCATCAATGGCAGTCACCGCGGCCGGGTCGACCGCCTGATCCCGATTCGGGTGGGACGCATGGTCGCCTCACCGTACGGCTTTCTGCGAGGCACCGCCGTGGTGATGGCCGAGGATGTGGCTCGCCTACCGTCGACCGGCATTACTCCGGTGATTTGTGGTGACTCGCACCTTGGCAACTTCGGCTTCTACGCCTCGCCCGAACGCGACCTGGTGATCGATCTCAACGACTTCGACGAGGCGCACCCTGGGAGTTGGGAGTGGGACCTGCGTCGGTTGGTGGCCAGTATCTGGGTTGCGGGACGCAGTAACGGCGCCACCGAGGACGAGTGTGGCTCTGCGGTGCGGTCCTGCGTCTCGGCCTACCGACTGGAGTTGAGACGCTTGGCCGACGAGCCGCTTTTTTCCCGGTCCTTCGCCAGGCTGGGAGTCGATCGGTTGGTCGGTCAGACAGCCGGGCCGCTGGCCGAGGAAGTGCGGCGGTCGGCCAGACGAGCACGTAACCGCACCAGCGACCGCGCGCTCCCCCGATTCACCCGAGAGGTCGGTGGCGTTCGCAGGATCGTCGCAGAGCCTCCGCTGATCACCCGGTTACCGGAGCGCGAAGCTCAAGCGTTGGCCGAAGCGCTTGACGACTATCTTCCGACCCTGTCCACCCATTGGCGCCGGGTGCTGGGCGGCTACACCCTGCTCGATGTTGCACACAAGGTGGTCGGGGTCGGCAGCGTCGGCTTGCGCGCCTATGTGGCGCTTCTGGAAGGCTCTTCACCCGAAGACGTGGTTTTCCTGCAACTCAAGCAAGCCCGCCGTTCCGTACTGGCGCGGTATGTGCACGGCGAGTCGGCCCTTCATTCACATCAGGGCCAGCGGGTGGTCGAGTACCAACAGGCTTTGCAAACTGTCAGTGACCCGCTGTTGGGTTGGACGACGATGGACGGGTTGCAGTATTACGTCCGGCAGTTCCGCAATATGAAGGGCACGATTCCGTTGGATGCAATGGACCCCGAGGCACTAGTCGATTACACCGGTGTGGTCGGTCAGCTTCTCGCCAAAGGTCATGCGCGGACTAGCGGCGCCTCGATGATTTCCGGCTACCTGGGCCGCTCGGAACGTGTAGACGACGCGCTGTGCCTCTTCGCCCGCAAGTATGCCGACCAAACTGAGGCCGACCACGCGGCGCTGGTGGCGGCCGTCGACGACGGGAGGTTGCCCTGCGAGCGTGGGGTTTAGTTCCCGCCGCCGACTGAATGTCTCGGTGCCGGATCCTCCTCACATGGTGCGGGCTCCTCCTCACATGAGGAATGGGGGAGCCTATCGGGCGATTTCGCCTGCTTGGAAACGTCGATCGATGCACACTCGGAGCCATGACTTCAGCCAGTGCCGGTGATGGCTTATTGACCGACGGTTTCCACCTGATGGTTGATGCTCTCAAGCTCAACGACGTGGCGACTATCTATGGAGTGGTCGGGATTCCCATCACCGATCTGGCCCGACTGGCCCAAGCCTCAGGCATCCGCTACATCGGCTTCCGGCACGAGTCTGATGCGGGCCACGCGGCCGCGGCGGCGGGGTTCTTGACCGGCAAACCGGGTATCTGTCTTACCGTTTCGGGTCCCGGCTTCCTCAACGGCATGGTGGCGCTGGCTAACGCAACTGTGAACTGCTTTCCCATGGTTCATATCGCCGGATCCAGTACACGTGCCATCGTCGACCTACAGCGGGGCGACTACGAGGAGCTTGACCAGTTGGCCATCGCCAAGCCCTTGGCTAAGGCGAGTTACCGAATTGACCGGATCGAGGACATCGGCCGCGGAGTCGCCCGAGCCATCCGCACCGCGGTGTCGGGCCGTCCCGGCGGGGTATATCTCGACATTCCGGGCGAGGTCTTGGCTGAGACGATCAGCGCGGCCGACGGCGCGGGCACTTTGTGGAAGGTCGTCGATCCGGCGCCGAGCCAATCGCCATCACACGAGGTTGTCATCAAAGCGCTGGAGTTACTTGCCGGTGCTCACCGTCCACTGATCGTGCTGGGCAAGGGCGCGGCCTACGCGCAGGCCGAGGAACAGATCACATCGTTGATCGAGGCGACCGGCATACCGTTCGTGCCGATGTCGATGGCCAAGGGCTTGGTTCCCGACGATCATCGGCTTTGTGCGGCCGCAGCTCGCTCGCTTGCTTTGTCCCGTGCTGATGTCGTGCTATTGGTTGGCGCGCGGTTGAACTGGCTTCTCAACCATGGCGAGCCCCCGCAGTGGTCAGCAGAGGCGAAGTTCATCCACGTTGATATCGAACCCGCCGAGTTCGACAGCAATCAGCCGACCTCTGTGCCGTTGGCCGGTGATGCCAGCTCCGTCATTTCGGCGCTGAACGCGGCGTTGGTTCGCCAACCCGTGCATTGCCCGGATGACTGGGTGGCCGAACTTGCCGCCCGTCGAGCCCGCAATGCGGCGACGATGGCGAAACGGCTGGCTGAGGATCCTCGGCCGATGCAGTTCTACAACGCGCTGCGCCCTATCCGGGACTTCGTCAAGGATCATCCCGAGGTCTATCTGATCAATGAGGGCGCCAATGCTCTCGACATCACCCGCAATGTCGTCGACATGGCTGTGCCTCGTCACCGGCTCGACTGTGGCACCTGGGGTGTGATGGGCATCGGGATGGGATACGCGATCGCCGCAGCTGTCGAGACGGGTCAGCCGGTGATCGCTATCGAGGGTGATAGCGCTTTCGGCTTCAGCGCAATGGAGGTCGAAACCATCTGCCGCTATGGGCTTCCCGTCACGGTTGTGGTTCTCAATAACGGTGGCGTCTACCGCGGTGACGAGGTCGATCCCGCAGGTAGCGGCCCCGCTCCCACGGTGCTTGCGCCCCAGGCCCGCCACGAACGAATCATTGAAGCCTTCGGGGGCGCGGCATATCACGTGCGGAACCCCGACGACCTCGCTGCGGCGCTGAATCAAGCGCATAGCGTGCGACGGCCGGCGCTCATAGATTGCGAGCTCGATCCGGCCGCAGGCAGTGAAAGTGGCCACCTGACCAATCTCAATCCCCGTAGCGCCCTGCAACCCGAATTGAGCTGAATGAGGCACGTGCAAAACAACATTCGACGGGCGTGCCGGCAATCAGCTCCGCCGCTAAGAAGTCGTGAACTAAGACGTCGTGAACTAATCAGGAGGCCCTTGTGACCGCACCCGAATCCCAAGCGACACCAGCGGGGCCGCTTGGCGACCTCGTCGAACACATGGCGCGCGCGCACGCCTCAAATGTCGCGCTGGTCGCGATCGCCACGGGCGCCAGGATCACCTATGAGAGGTTGGCCGACCTTGTAGACCAAACCGCTAGATCGCTGTCAGGAAAGGGATTACGCGGCGGTGACGTGGTGGGGCTACGGGCGACCAACAATGTCGAATACATCGTTGGCCTGCTCGGTGCGGCCAGGGCGGGGCTGGTGACAGTGCCCCTGGACCCTGCGCTGCCGCGCGACGACCAGCAGACGCGACTCGAGCGTGTCGGTGCGCGGGGGGTGCTGACCGATCAGTCTGCTAAGCCCGCCGATGGGTGCCCCGACATGCTGCTCGAGGTCGCGGCGCCAGGGCCCACCGGTCCGCGATGCGAGGTGCACGGCAGTCCGGTGGGCAGTGTTGACCCTTCGCTGGTGGGCCTGTCGCCCTCGGACGCCCTGGTGATGTTCACCTCAGGCACAACGGCGATGCCGAAGATGGTGCCTTGGACCCATGAAGGACTCAGTGCGGCAATGGCCAACGTGGCCAACGCTTACCGACTCGTCCCTGCCGACAGCACGGTCGCGGTGATGCCGATGTTCCACGGACATGGACTGGTGGCCGGACTGCTGGCGACGTTGAGTACCGCAGGCTGTATCGGGCTGCCCACAAAGGGCCGGTTCTCGGCACACCATTTCTTCGACGAGCTGAATACCGTTGAGGCCACGTGGTTCACCGCGGTGCCGACCATTCACCAGATCCTGCTGGACACGGCATCCGAAGGCGACGCGGCCGGCAGCAGACTGCGCTTCCTGCGCAGTTGCAGCGCCCCACTGCCGCCCGAGGTCGCGCGGCGCCTGGAGGCGACATTCGAGGCTGTCGTATTGCCGGCCTACGGCATGACCGAGGCAACCCACCAAGCCTGCGCAGTGAGCGCGTCCGCTGATGCTCAGACGCGCCTGAGCACGGTTGGCGAACCGACCGGCACCGAACTGCGCATCACCGACGAAGGCGGCGTCGCCTGTCCTGTGGG